>JAWLEL010000212.1:0-5100 GCA_041686165.1 Lentibacter sp. | reverse complement strand
GTCGAGAAATAGCCCCTGTCCGTGTCGTAGTTCGCGTTGACCGACTCGGTTTCACGGTATCCAAGATCGAGGAAGAACTTCACATCACGGCCGAGAAAGGCCGGCTCGGCGAAGTATATTCCATAGTCGGCATTGTCTGTCGCGCCAGAGACACGGAAACGGACTGTCTGGCCGCGTCCGAGGAAGTTCGTCTCCGAGTATTGCGCGACGATGCCAAACCCGTTGTCGGAGGAATAGGTGCCCCCGAAATTGAGCGAGCCGGTTGGCTTCTCCTCAACATCCACATCCACGATGACTTGATCAGGCGTTGACCCTTCGCGCGCGTTGACCTCGGCATTCTCGAAGAATCCCAAGGCGCGGATCCGTTCGGCGCTCTCGCGAATCTGGCGAGGGTTGAACGGGTCACCTTCCGCGATGCGGAACTGGCGGCGCACGACGCGGTCAAGCGTTGTCGCATTGCCCTCGATATCGATCCGTTCGACGAAGACACGAGGCCCGTTGTCCAGCACAAATTCCACGTCGAGCGTGAGATCGCGGTCGTTGCGCGTGATACGCGGCTCCACCCGCAGGAAGGGCTTGCCGTTGCGAATCGCGAGGCGTTCCATACGGGCGATTGCGTTCTCGAGATGCGAAGGTGAATAGACCGCGCCACTGCGCGCCTTGATCACATCCTGGTATTCGGCCGGATCCACATCGTCCAGCTCGCTCGTGGTGGTGATGTCCCCGAAGGTGAACTGCTGACCTTCTTCAACATTGAAGGTGACGAAATAGCCATCCCGCTGGCGTGAGAGCTCGGCGTTCACGCCCGTTGTCCGGAAATCGACATAGCCGCGCGAGAGATAGAAGTCGCGGAGCACCTGCTGGTCGAATTGCAAGCGGTCCTCGACAAAGGTATCGCGGCGAATGAGGGCACGCAGGATGCCCGCCTGCTTGCTCTCCAGAACCCGGCGCAGGCGCCGATCGGAAAAGGCCTGATTCCCGACAAAGCCAATCCGGCTGACTTCCGTGTTCCGCCCTTCGAACACCTCGAATACGAGATCGACACGGTTGTCGCTGCGGCGGATGATCCGGGGGGTGACTTTCGCCGCAAGGCGGCCGTTTTCCACGTAGGCTTCCGAGATCGTGGCAGCGTCACGTTCGGCCTGTGTCGGAGAAAAGACGAGGCGAGGCTGCAACTGGATGAAGCCCGACAGCTCTTCGTCCTTGATCCGTTTGTTTCCCTCGAAGCTGATGCGGTTGATCGTCGGGTATTCCTCGACGCGGATCATCAGAGTGCCGCCTCGTGGCTCGATATCGACGGATTCAAAAAGGCCGCTTGCAAGAATGCGTTGGTAGGCCTCGTTCAGATCACCTGCCGAGACAGTCTGACCGCGACCGATTCCCGCGTAAGTCAGGATCGTTCCGGTCTCAATCCGCTTGTTGCCCTCGACAGACACGGAATTGAAACGGTAGCTCTGAGCATCGGAAATGCCCGCCCAGCCTAGTAAAATCACTGATAATAAAGCAAAAAGCAGGTTCTGAATAATGCCTGTCTTCTTTGTTCGCTCATTCGGGCTCGCTATGGCCTCGCTCACACTGCTTGTCATTTATCTATTCCAGTCAGACACCCACATACAGTCTGACTAATAGCATAACCCGAGCTTGTCAAAACGCACAAAACGCGCCCGTGGGGCGCGTTCATGCAAATTTCGACAATGCGATTGGCGTTACAACAGGATGCTGCCGAGCCATCCACCGGCGAAGAGGGCGACGGTGATGGTTGCAAGATAGAGAAGCCGGTCCCAGTTCAGGTCCCAGAGCAGGTGAAGTCCGCGCGCTCCCTTGACGATCGTATCCATGAGAAACTCCTCTCTTTTCACGCCAGACTGACAAGGCTTTATGGCGATTTGAGGGGCGCGAATGTGACGGAAATGGGGCATTTCCCCAGACCGTGACGGACTTCCCGGGCCGCTAGCAGGTGATGTCGGTCCAGAGCGCGAAGATCATCACGCTCATGACAAGCGCGATCCCGATGGTCATCAGGACATTCATCACCGCATCGTTGGGCTTGCGCCGGGTGATGGCCTCGTAGCCATAGAAAACAAGGTGCCCTCCATCCAGCATGGGGATCGGCAGAAGATTGAGAAAGCCGACCGCCGTGGAGAGCAAGGCGAGGAAGCCGATGAAGGATTCAAGGCCCGCCTCGGCCTGGTCCTTGGAAGCCCGGGCAATGCCGATCGCCCCTGACATGTTGCAGGAGCTGATCTTTCCGGCCGCGAGGTGATAGAGGCCCGACACGGAGCGCACGACAACATCATAGGTCCGCTCGACCGACAGGCCGAAGGCTTCGCCCAAGCCGGGCCGTTCGCGCTCGGCGTCAAAGAAAGGCGTGCTTGTGATCCCGATCAGCCAGCGTTGCTCGAAACCGTTATCCTCCGTCGGCACATCGGATAGCTCCGGCTGGATGACAAATTCCTTTTCTTCCGCGCCGCGCAGCACGTTCAGGCGGACAGGCTCGCCGTTCTCTCCCTTCACGATACGCACCAGCTCCCGGAAGCTTGCCAGTGGCTCGCCATTGGCCTCAAGGATGTAATCCCCTTCCATCAGGCCGGCCGCCTCGCCCGCCGAGCGCGGCTGTACGAAGCCGATCATCGGAGGCGTGTATTGCGGGCCCTTGACGGTCACGGTCTCGCTGCCGCGCTTGACCGTGTAGTCGAGCAACTCTGTCTCGGGCAATGTCTCGAAATAGTCCCGTGCGGGGTCCTCTGGAAACGGCTTACCTTCGATGGCCATGATCTGGTCACCCGGCTGGATCTCGATCCCCTGCACCGGTATGTTCTTGAGTTCGCTGACTTTCGGGGGGCTCTGGATCACGCCAAGCGTCAGGAAGAGTGCCGCGAAAACGAGGATCGTGAAAATGAAATTGAACAACGGCCCGGCAAAAACAGTGGCCGAACGCGCCCAGAGCGGCGCTCCGTGCATCGTGTGCCGCAGCTCTTCCTCGGGCAGCTCTTCCATCGCCTCGCCGTCCTTGCCGCTGGCGGCATTGGCATCACCGAGAAACTTCACGTAGCCGCCGAAAGGAATCGCTGCAAGCTGCCAGCGCGTCCCGTGCCGGTCCTGACGTGAAAAGAGCACGGGGCCGAAACCGATGGAGAAGACCTCGGCCTTGATGCCCGACCAGCGTCCGACGATGTAGTGGCCGTATTCATGCACGCCGACGATGATGGAGAGTGCCACCACAAAAGCGATTAAAGTCAGGACGGCATTGCCGAATTCCGGCAAGAGCGACATCATTTCCAAGGTTTACCTGCTCCGCTTGTCAGTTCTGGCGCTCGATTATGCGGCGCGCTTCTGTTTCACTTACTTGGCCTGCGCGGGCCACGTTATCAAGGTTCATCGTGGCATTGATAAGGCCATCATCCGGCAAGAGCCTGTCCATAACGGCCTCGACGATCTCCGCCATCCTCGTGAATCCGATCTGCCCCTCCAGAAAGCCATCAAGCGCCGCATCCTTGGCCGCGTTGAATACCGCGCCACTCAGGCCACCGCGCTGCATCACGACCTGCGCGAGGCCGAGCGCCGGATAGCGGGCCGGATCAGGCGCCGAAAAATCAAGCCGGCCCACGCGGCCAAGGTCCAGCCGCTCGACGGGCAGATGGCTACGCTTTGGATGATTCAGCGCATAGCCAATGGCATGGCGCATGTCGGGCGCACCCAGATGCGCCATCAACGCCCCGTCACGGAAGCCGACGAGCGCATGGATATAGCTTTGAGGATGAACCAGCACCTCGATGCTCTCCGGCGAAATGCCGAAATACTCTTTTGTTTCTATCAGTTCGAGCGCCTTGTTGAACATAGAAGCCGAATCGATGGTGATCCGCTGGCCCATGTCCCAGTTGGGATGGTTGCTGGCTTCGGCCACGCTTGCTCCTGCCAGATTTTCCAGCGGCCAATCTCGAAAGGCTCCGCCGGACGCCGTGATGATCACCTTCTCGACAGCGGCCATATCTTCCCCGACAAGCGCCTGGAAGACAGCAGAGTGCTCGCTGTCGACGGGAAGGATCTCGGAGCCGTGGCGCCGTGCGGTTTCCATCAGGAGCGGCCCTGCCGTCACCAGCGATTCCTTGTTCGCCAGCGCCAGGGTCGTCCCCTGTTCGAGCGCTTTCAGACCGGGGGCGAGCCCGGAGGCGCCGACAATCGCGCTCAAGACCCAGTCCGCCGGCCGTGCGCCCGCCTCGACGAGCGCAGCCTTCCCCGCCGCAGCCTCGACACCGCTTCCCGCCAGAGCCTCGCGCAGATCGCCCAGCCGCGCAGCATCCGCCGTGACGGCCAGATCGGCACCAAACCGTTTCGCATCAGCGGCAAGCTGCGCGATATTCTGCCCGCCGGTCAGCGCGACGATGTCATACGCGTCCATGTCGCGCCCGATGAGATCGAGCGCCTGGCGCCCTATCGAACCCGTCGCGCCGAAAATCGTGACCCTGCGTCCCACCGTCAGAAAACCGACCAGATGACGAAGAAGGCGAGCGTGGCTCCGATCATCCCGTCGAAACGGTCAAGCGCGCCGCCGTGCCCAGGGATCAGCTCTGAGCTGTCCTTCAGCCCCGATTGCCGCTTGAGCGCGCTTTCCGCGATATCACCCATCTGCGCAGCAAAGGCGAGCAGCGCAGAGAAGAGCCAGATCGGCAAGGGCCACTCCGGCTTGAATGCTTCGGTCACGACATGCCCGACGAGCAGGCCCAGAAAGGCTGCGCCGATCCAGCCCGCCACGGTTCCGGACCATGTCTTTTTCGGGCTGACCTTCGGCCAGAACTTCGGCCCACCGATCAGCCGCCCGGCGAAATAGCCCATCACGTCGGAGACGATCACGACGCCGACCAGCCAGAGCAGGGTTTCAAGCCCGAATGTTGTTCGCACCACGAAAAGCGCGAACCCGGCGACCAGGGCAAAAAACGCATAGAAGGCAACCCGCTTTCTCAAGCGCTTGCTCAACGCGAAAACCCCCACGCTCACCAGCGAGAGCGCGACGAACCCATAGGGCACGCCCAGAAGATACGCTCCAAGAAACAGCGCCAGCGCGGCAAGCGGAAGCGCCACGTCGCGCAAAGTGTCCGGTGC
>JAWLEL010000211.1:0-5113 GCA_041686165.1 Lentibacter sp. | reverse complement strand
TTCTGGCGGATCTCCGCCTCGAGCTGCCCTGCGCCCCAGCCGGTATAGCCGAGCGCGAGCAGAGCCCGCCGCGGCCCCATGCCCTTCGCGATATCTTCGAGCACATCGACCGACGTGCTCAGGCGGACCCCCTCGATGATCTCATGGGAGGAGACACCCGAGACATATTCCCCCGAATGCAGCACGAAACCACGCCCCATTTCGACGGGACCGCCAAAATGGACAACCTGGCTGGCCGCCTCGTCGACAGCGCCGAGATCAAGCTGTTCGGCAAGATCATCGAGCGAGATATCCTCGGCGAGCTTGTTGACGATGAGCCCCATCGTCCCCTCTTTGGATTGCTCGCAGATCAACACAACCGCCCGTTCGAAGCGCGGATCGGCGATTCCCGGCATCGCGATCAGCAGCTTTCCGGCCAGATCGTCTGCATTCTGCCTGTTGTCTTCCTGCACCGCACGGCCTCCATCTTGCGCCCGCCCAAGGTGAGGGCAGCTTGCGGAAGTTACAAGGGAGAGCTGCGCCAATCTCCTCTTGCCCGAAACATCTCTCGCCCGATTGTGAGTTGGCATTTACCGCGCGATTGCGCATGTCTGTGTCATGAGACTTCTCCGTGCCACACTCTTCGCGCTCCTGGGCGCGGCTTTCCTCGCTCCGGTCGCAGCGGCCAACCCCTATGAGGACAAGGCCGAAGCGCGCCTCCTGCAAGGCTGGATACAGCCCGACGGAACACGCATGGCCGCCCTGCACATCCGCCTCGCCCCCGGCTGGAAGACCTATTGGCGCGCACCGGGCGATGCAGGCATCCCGCCCCAGTTCGACTGGAGCGGCGCCAACAACATCGCCTCGGCAAGGCTGCATTGGCCGCGCCCCATCGTCTTTGACCAGGGTGGCATGCGCTCCATCGGCTACGAACGCGAGCTGATCCTGCCCATGACATTGACGCCGAAGCGGACCGGCAAGCTCATGGCGGTCGATGCCACCGTGGATATCGGCATCTGCAAGGACATCTGCGTGCCGATGCGGATCGAGCTCGAAGAAACACTGGCCCCCGATGCGCGCGCGGATGTGCGCGCGATCAAGACGGCCCTGGCCCGCGCGCCGGAGAGCGGCAGCGCGGCAGGCGTGACAGGCATAAGCTGCACTGCGTCCAGCGGCCGTGACGGGCTCATCGTCGAAATGCAGATGACGGCACCGCCCCTCGGCGGGCGCGAGGAGGCCGCCATCGAGACGGGCGATCCGCTGATCTGGGCCAAGGAGCCGGTGCTCACGCGCAGCGGCAATCGCCTCACGCTGCGCTCCGAGCTGGTTCATGCGGTCGCCGACAGCTTCGCGCTCGACCGGTCGGCCCTGCGCGTCACGCTCCTCGGCGCGAACCGCGCCATCGACATCCAGGGGTGCTGAGCACAGCCCGTCGCGCCCTGCGCCTGTCTACAGCGGCCAGATCAGCGGTATGAGCGCCGAGGCCAGCAGCCCGACCGACAGGTTGAGCGGGATGCCGACGCGCATGAAATCGGTGAACTTGTAGCCGCCGGGGCCATAAACCATCATGTTGGTCTGGTAACCGATGGGCGTGGCGAAGGAAGCACTCGCCGCCACCATCACCGCTATGACGAGCGGGCGCGCATCGAGGCCGAGCGCCTCGGCCACGCCGATCGCCACGGGCGTGATCACCACCGCAACGGCGTTGTTGCTCACAAGCTCCGTCAGAACGCTGGTCAGCAGGTAGATCGCCCAGACGATCAGAAACGGCGGCAAGACCGAGAGCGCCGGCGCGATGGCCTGCACGATCAGCTCGACAGCCCCCGTCGCCTGCAAGGCCGCGCCAATGGCCAGCATGGCGAAGATCAAGGCCAGCAAGCGCCCGTCCACGAAGGAAAAGGCCTCATCGGCGTCGATACAGCGCGACACGAGCACCACGGCCACGGCCAGAACCGCCAGCAGCAGGATCGGTGCCACGCCAAAGCCGGCGAGCGCCACCAGCGCCGCCAGCACGCCCAGCGCCAGCGGTGCATGGCCGCGGCGAAAGGCCTTCGCCTGCGGCTGGCTCACCTCCACGAGGTCCATGTCAGCGGCGAGACGATGAATGTCATCTGGCGCGCCTTCCAGCAACAGCGTGTCCCCCACCCGCACGATGAGATCGTCGAGCTGGCGGCCGATGTTCTGGTTCCGCCGGTGCACGGCCAAGGGATAGACCCCGTAGCGCCGCCTGAGCCGCATCGCGCCCAGCTTGCGCCCGACCATCCGCGCCCCCGGCGTGATCAACACCTCCACGGTTGTCGTCTCCACCGCCGAGACCTGGTCGACGCGCTTGAGCTCCTTGTTGCGTTGCAGGCTCAGAAGCTCGGTCATCTCCGTGCGCAGCACCACCCGGTCACCCACCTGGAGCTGCACGCCCTTGAGGTTGCGCCGCAGCGATGTATCGCCGCGCACCACGTCGATGAGCCGCACGCCCTCGCGCTTGAAAAGCTGCACGCCGGTGACATCCCGGCCGATGAGGTTGCTCTCGGGCGGAATCACCGCCTCGGTGAAGAACTTCATCTTCGAGCGGTCGCTGAGCAGGCTCGCCATGCTGTCGCGCTCGGGCAGCAGGATCGGCGCGATGAACCGCAGGTAGATCATGCCCCAGATCACCAGCACGATCCCGAGCGGCGTCACCTCGAAGATGGTGAAGGCCGCCTGCCCGTTGGCCCGCGCCACACCGTCGACAAGCAGGTTGGTCGAGGTCCCGATCAGCGTCAGCGTGCCGCCGAGGATCGCCGCGTAGGAGAGCGGAATGAGCAGCTTGGAGGCCGAAATGCCCATGGTCCGGGCCAGCTGCACGAAGACCGGGATCATCACCACGACAACAGGCGTGTTCGAGACCACGGCCGAGGCGATCACCACGAAGGCCATGAGCAACCCGATCGCGAGGGCCGGGCTCTTGATGACCATCCTGTCAGCCAGGGATGTGAACGCATCGAGCGCGCCGGTGCGCACCATCGCCCCCATGATGATGAACATCGCCGCAATGGTCCAGGGCGCGGGGTTCGACAAGACGTCGAGCCCCGCCTCATAGGGCAGGAGCCCCAGCACGAGCATCAAGGCCACCCCCGCGATCGCCACGACCTCGGTGGGATAGACCTCCCGTATGAAGAGCACGAACATCCCCACGACAACGGCCAGCGCCAGAAGCGCCTGCGTCGTCTCTCCCAGCTCGATAATCCCCATCGGGCCACGCCTCTTCAGCTTTGCCATTGTTTTGAAGCAGTCTCGCCGCTCGGTGCCTGTCCCGCAAGCGCTTCCTTGCCCTGCGCCTAAGGGGCCTGCTCGGGCAGCCGCCCGCCCACGCGCACAGGCACGATCCGCTGCGCACGGCCAGAGCGGTCATCGGTCTCGACGAAGACGCCGCAAAGGCTCGCCTCCTCGTTTGCCGGCGTGAAGCGCGCCTTCGGCATGCCGGTGACAAAGCGCCTGAGCGGTTCCGCCTTCTCCATGCCGATCACGCTCAGATAATCGCCGCACATGCCCGCATCGGTCAGATACCCCGTGCCGCCGGGCAGAAGCTGCGCGTCCGCCGTGGGCACATGGGTATGCGTGCCCACGACAAGGCTCGCCCGCCCGTCGCAGAAATGTCCCATCGCCATCTTCTCGGAGGTCGCCTCGCAATGCATATCCACGATCGCCGCCTGCACCCCGCCGCCCAGAACGTGACGCTTCAGCACGGCGTCGATCTGCCCGAACGGGTCCTCGAAGGCACGCTTCATGAAGACCTGCCCGAGAACCTGCGCCACGAGGATCTTGCGCCCCCGCGCATCCGAAAAGACGCGCGCGCCCGTGCCGGGGGCATCCTTGGCGAAATTGATCGGCCTGAGCACGCGCGGCTCCTGCCCGATGAACTGGAGCATGTCCTTCTGATCGAAAGCATGATCACCCAGCGTGAGCACATCTGCCCCCGCTTCGAGCAGCAGCTTGGCATGCGCGCCCGAAAGGCCCATCCCGCCGGTCGCGTTCTCGCCGTTGACCACCACGAAATCGAGCCCCCAGGCCTCGCGCAAGCCCTTGAGCCGCTCACTCACCGCCCGCCGCCCCGCGCGGCCCATCACATCGCCCAGAAATAGAAGTCTCATGCCAGATCCATATGCCGCAGCGCCGCCGCTTGCAATCTCTCAAACCTCCCGCGCTTTCTTCTTGCTGAAAATATCCCTGCGCAACGCGCCTCGCCCCGCGCGCCGCCTGCCAGCAGCCCCCGCGTTTTCGCGGCGCGGGGTGGGTGGGCGGGCGCGCCGTGAAAACGCGGCTCAGACGCTGATGATCCCGCGCTCCGTCACGATCATGTCGAGCGGCTGGTCGGTCGGCTCCAGCGGCAGATCCTCGGCCTCCTGCGCCGCGAAGGCAAAGCCGATGGCCAGCGTCGCGCGCCTGGCGCGCAGCTTCTCGAGCGTGCGATCATAAAACCCCCCGCCATAGCCGAGCCGCCCGCCCTTCCGGTCGAAGGCGACGAGCGGCACGATCAGGATTTCCGGCTCGAAGAAGTCATCCACCTCCGGCACCATCACCTTGAAAGGCCCCTCGCGCAGTGCCATCTCCGGCTCCCAGCGGGAAAACATCAGCGGCTGCGCCTTGCCGGGCATGACCGGCACGCCCACGGGCCCATAGGCCGCGGCCTCGGCCATGGCGGGCAGCGGGTCGATCTCGCTGCGGATCGGCAGGAAACCCGAGAGCGGCACGCCCCTGTGCCCCGCGAGCACCTCCGAGAGATACCCCGCCTGCCCCGGCCCCGCCGCCGCGAAGGCCGCTTCGCGCCGCGCGAAGGCCGCCTTGCGCGCCTCGGCCTTGCGCGCCGCCATGTCGTCTAGATGAGCACCCATGCCGCCAATCCCAGGAATGCGAAGAAGCCGACCACATCCGTCACCGTCGTCACGAAGGCGCCCGAGGCCAGCGCCGGGTCGATACCCAGCTTCTCGAGGATGACGGGAATGACCGTCCCGGCAAGCCCGGCAACGACAAGGTTGATCACCATAGCGGCAGCGATCACCCAGCCCAGCGTCGGCGAGCTGAACCACAGCAGGCAGACCGCTCCCATGATCACGGCGAAAATCACGCCGTTGACCACGCCGACAAGCACTTCGCGGCG
>JAWLEL010000210.1:0-5155 GCA_041686165.1 Lentibacter sp. | reverse complement strand
CCCGCCAGACGCGGGTTGATCGACATCACCCCGGCATTGGCCCCCGGCAGCGTCAACCCGTTGCCAAGCCCGACGAAGACAGCCCCGCCGAAAAGCACGGCGGGATGGAACAGCCCGAGCACCATGAGCCCCCCGGCGACGAGCGGACCGAGCGTCGCCAGGCTGCGCCCCCAGAGCATCAGGCGGATGACGGGAATGCGCCCCGAAAGACGGCCCGTCAGGAAATTGCCGAGCATGAAGCCGCCCGAGATCGAGCCGAGCCCCATGCCCACTTGCGAGGGCGTGAGGCCGAAGAGCTCCTCGCCCACCAGCGCCGCACCGCCAAGAAAGCCGTAGAAGGCGGCGATGGAGAAGACGAGGCAGATGGAATAGGCCCAGAAGAGCCGGTCGCTGACAAGCGCCGGATATTGGCGAAAATGCGCGCCGAAACTCTCGGAAAGCTCCTGGTTGGTCTCGCCGAACCGCGTCCAGACCACCCAGAACATCACCGCGCCCATCACCGTGAAAGCCACGAAATTCGCCCGCCAGCCGAAGACCTCGTCGAGAAACCCTCCGAATACGGGCCCGAGCAGCGGCGCGAGCGCCATGACCATGCCGATCTGGCCCAGGAGCCGCGCGGCCTCTTCGCGCGGGGCGATGTCGCGCACGACCGCGCGCGAGAGCACCATGCCGGTGACCATCGCGGCCTGAAGGACCCGGAAGAAGAGAAAGAGCCGGATGTCCTGCGCCAGCAAGCACCCCGCCGAGGCCAGGGTGAAGATCACGAGCCCCCCAAGCATGATCGGCCTGCGGCCATACATGTCAGAGAGCGGCCCCATGATGATCTGGAGCAGAGCGCTGATCACGAGAAACCCGCTCACCGAAAGCGCGGCGAGCGCATAGCTCACCCCGAAATCATCCGCCATCCGCGCCAGCGAGGGCAGGAACATGTTGAGCGCAAGCACCGAAAGCCCGGTGAGCAGGATGAGCGTGACAAGGCTGGGCTGCGGGCGCTGCGGCATTTTGTTAACTCGTGTTCTTTTGCGCCATAGCCCTACGCCTCTTTATTCGGCGCCACAAGCCGCTCGGCTCTGGCAAGGGGCTGCGGCCTCTGCTAAGCCGCGCCCATGCTCAGGCTCGAGAACATATCCTATTCCATCGCCGGTCGCCCGCTCATCGAGGAGGCCAGCGCGACGATCCCCACCGGCCACAAGGTCGGCCTCGTGGGGCGCAACGGCACGGGCAAGACAACGCTCTTTCGCATGATCCGCGGTGAGCTGGCGCTGGACACCGGCCAGATCACCCTGCCCGCGCGCGCCCGAATCGGCGGTGTCGCGCAGGAAGTGCCGGGCAACGAGGTCTCGCTCGTCGACACGGTGCTGGCCGCCGACGCCGAGCGCGCCGCGCTGCTCGCCGAAGAGACAGACGACGCCGCCCGCATCGCCGAGATCCAGACCCGCCTTGCCGACATTGATGCCTGGAGCGCCGAGGCGCGCGCCTCCTCGATCCTGCGCGGGCTGGGCTTCACGGCCCAGGAGATGCAGATGCCCTGCTCGGCCTTCTCGGGCGGCTGGCGGATGCGCGTCGCGCTGGCCGCCGTGCTCTTTTCCGAGCCCGATCTGCTCTTGCTCGACGAGCCGACCAACTATCTCGATCTCGAAGGCGCGCTCTGGCTCGAAAGCTACCTCGCGCGCTACCCGCATACCGTTCTGGTCATCAGCCATGATCGCGGCCTGCTCAACCGCGCTGTCGGCAGCATCCTGCATCTGGAGGATCGCAAGCTGACGCTCTACCAGGGCCCCTACGACACTTTCGCCGAGACCCGCCATGCGCGGCTTCTGGCGGCGGAGGCCGAGTCCAAGAAACAGGAGGCGCGGCGCGCGCATCTGCAATCCTACGTGGACCGCTTCCGCTACAAGGCCGACAAGGCCCGCCAGGCACAGTCACGGCTGAAGGCACTCTCGAAGATGAAGCCGATCGCCCTGCCGCAGGAAGCGGCCCTGCGCGCCTTCAGCTTCCCCGAGCCCGAAGAGCTCTCGCCGCCGATCCTGCGCCTTGAAGGCGCCTCGGTGGGCTATGACGGCAAAGCCGTCCTCTCTCATCTCGACCTGCGCATCGACCAGGACGACAGGATCGCCCTTCTGGGACGGAACGGAGAAGGAAAATCTACACTTTCCAAGCTTTTGTCAGGTAAACTTGATGCGCTTTCCGGCCAGATCACCAAGGCCTCCAAGCTGCGTGTCGGCTATTTCGCCCAGCACCAGGTCGATGAATTGCATATCGACGAGACCCCGCTCGATCACATCCGCCGGCTGCGGCCGAGTGAGACACCGGCCAGGCTCAGGGCGCGGCTCGGAGGGTTCGGCATCGGCGCGGAGCAGGCCGACACGCTTGTCGGCAGCCTCTCGGGAGGCCAGAAAGCGCGGCTCTCGCTGATGCTGGCGACCAACGATGCGCCCCACATGCTGATCCTCGACGAGCCGACCAACCACCTCGACATCGAAAGCCGCGAGGCGCTCGTGGAGGCGCTCACGGCCTATTCCGGCGCGGTGGTGCTCGTCAGCCATGACATGCATCTTCTCAGCCTCGTGGCCGACAGGCTCTGGCTGGTCAGCGGCGGGCGCGTGGCGCCCTACGAGGGCGATCTGGAAAGCTACCGCAACTCCCTGCTCGGCCAGCCCGAGAAAAAGCCGCAAAAGCCCAAGGCCCCCAAGGCCAAACGCCCGTCCCGCGAGGCCATTCTGGACCTGCGCGCCGAAGTGAGGAAAGCCGAAGAGCGCATTGAAAAACTTGAGAAAATGCGCAAGAGACTTGATGAGCTTCTGGCCGATCCAACGCTCTACTCCGAGCGCAAGCACGCCCTGCCCGAACTGCAACGCAAGGATGTCGAGCTCACGCAGGCCATGGCGCGGGCGGAAAAACTGTGGGAGAGTGCTGCCGCGAAGCTGGAAGGAGCGCAAGCATGATCGACCTGGCCTTCGTCATCACGGCCTTCGCCACGCTCTTCGTCATCATCGACCCGATCGCCCTGACCCCGATCTTCGCGACGATGACCCAAGGAACGCCCGCCCCGGCGCGCCGGAAGATGGCCCTGCGCGCCTGCCTCGTGGCCTTCTTCATCCTCGCGGCCTTCACCGTCTTCGGCGAGGCGCTCATGCACTTCATCGGCATATCCATGCCCGCCTTCCGCGTCGCCGGTGGCATCCTGCTCTTTCTCACCGCTCTGGAGATGCTCTTCGAGCGCCGCACCAAACGCCGTGAGGGGCAGGCCGACATGGCCGCCGAAGACGCCGCGCAGAGCGCCGAGCCGGACGATGACAACGACCCCTCGGTCTTTCCGCTGGCCGTGCCGCTGCTGGCCGGGCCCGGCGCGATCGCGACGGTGATCCTGCTGGCCGGACAGGTGCCCGGCTGGGCGGGCACATCGGCCGTGATCGGGATGGTCGGCGTGGTGCTGGCCGTGGTCTTCGCGTCGCTTCTGCTCTCCGACCTGCTCGAGCGCGGCCTCGGCAAGACCGGGATCAACGTGGCCACGCGGATCCTCGGGATGCTGCTGGCCGCCCTCGCCGTCCAGTTCGTGCTGGACGGGCTGCGCAACTTCGGGCTGATGGCCGTATAGCGGCGGGCGCATGGAGATCACGCAGGGACTTCTCCTTCTCGGCCTCGTGCTCGCGGCGCTTTTGCTCTGGAGGCTCTGGCCGCGCCGCGCGGGGCTGAGCCCGCTGGGCGGCGAGATGCTTCGCTGGGCGCTGGTCTTCATCGTGGCAGGCGGCATCTACGCCTTCGGCAACCAGATCGTCGCCCCCTTCCGCTCCGACCAGAATGTCGATGTGGGCGCAGGCGTGATCGAGCTGCCGCGCCGCGGCGACGGGCACTATTACCTCGACGCGCAGGTCAACGGCACGCCGATCACCTTCGTCGTCGACACCGGCGCCACGGGCGTTGTCCTGTCGCAGGCCGATGCGGAACGCGCCGGGATCGACCCGGACGATCTGGCTTATATCCATACGGCCAATACCGCCAATGGCACGGTGCGCATCGCCCCCGTGCGCCTGGAGCGCTTCGAAGTCGAGGGGATCCGCGACAACGGGCTGCGCGCCTTCGTCAACGAGGGCGAGCTGAGCGGCTCTCTGCTGGGCATGACCTACCTGCGCCGCTTCGAGAAGATCATCATCACGCGTGACATGCTCCGCCTCGAGCGGTAAACGAGCGCCATGACAGATACGCCCCGCTCCCACGGCCGCAAGGCCATCACCACGTCGTTCAAACCGCGTGATCTCATGGCCGAGGAGCGCCTCGCCGGCGTCTGGACCGCGCAGGTCATCACGCTCTTTCCCGATGCCTTCCCCGGCGTGCTGGGCCAGTCCCTCACCGGCAAGGCGCTCAAGGACGGGCTCTGGCAGCTCGAGACGATAGATCTGCGCCCCCACGGGATCGGCAAGCACCGCAACGTCGATGATACCCCCGCAGGCGGCGGCGCGGGGATGGTGCTCAGGCCCGATGTGGTTGCCGCCGCGATCGAGACAGCCCGCAAGGGCTGGCGAGAGGGGCCCATGCCCCTCATCTATCTCAGCCCGCGCGGCAAGCCTTTCACCCAGGCCATGGCGCGCAGCCTCGCCGCGGGGCCGGGCGCAACTCTGCTGTGCGGGCGCTTCGAAGGCGTGGACCAGCGGGTGCTCGATCACTACGAGATCATCGAGGTGAGCCTGGGCGATTTCGTCCTCACGGGCGGCGAGATCGCCGCGCAGGCGCTTCTCGATGCCTCCGTGCGGCTCCTCCCCGGCGTTGTCGGCAACGCGGAAAGCCTCGATGAGGAAAGCCACTCGAGCGGGCTTCTGGAGCATCCGCACTACACCAAGCCTCCCGTCTGGGAGGGCCGCGAGATTCCCGATGTTCTGATGTCGGGCCATCACGGCGAGATCGCCCGCTGGCGGCGCGAAGAGGCCGAGAAGCTGACCCGGGCGCGCCGGCCCGACATGTGGAAAAAGCGGCAGTCGGGCGAAAGCTAGCTACCTGTGAGCAGATTTCGTTGCGTGAACACCGGTGCGCCGCAAGGTTCGCGCCCGACCCCGAGGGTGGGCGCGGTGCCGTTTGCCGCGGCATCGCTTCAAAGCACGAGAGTTGCACCAAGCACGACCGTGACAACACTTCGCGCCCGCCCTGGGGGCGGGGTCGG
>JAWLEL010000209.1:0-5160 GCA_041686165.1 Lentibacter sp. | reverse complement strand
TGTTAGGCATAGCCATTCATCCATCACGCTTGACCTGTCTCCGCTTCGGCGGCATATGGATAAATAATGAATAAATCGAGGCGGCCATGAGCGCGATCCTGGAAATCAGAAATCTCTCCGCCAAGGAGAAGGCGGTTGTTGAGGCCATGCTTCGGTTCACAGGGCCCGTGAGCCAGCGCGACCTCATGTCAAAAATGACAAAGGCACCAAGCCAGGCCAGCATGTCCCGTATCATGTCCAGCTTGATCGCGAAGCAGATCCTGACCAAGGAGGGTGAGACCAAAGGGGCAAGGTTCAGTCTCACAGCAGACGCGCGACGCGTTGCGACCGATCCACGTCGGCGCACACCGCTGCCCTACGATCCTGGTCGGATCGGAGGCTATGTCCCGAACCAGAGCCGGTGGCTGCCCGAGCCTGCGGCGGCGCGAATGCGCGCGGCCGTGGATGCGGGCGGCGGCCAGAAGCTCGACGCCTCTACATACAGCAAAGCCATCGCGGAGCGCTTCCTTGTCGATCTGGCCTGGGCCTCGTCCAATCTGGAAGGAAATACCTATGATCACCTCTCGACCGAGGTGCTGATCAAATACGGCGAAAGCGCGTCCGGACGGGACCGGATGGAAACGGCCATGATCCTGAACCATAAGGCCGCCATTTCTGCAATGCTCGACGGGCTCGACGGGCAGTTCCCCGACGCCCGCGAGGTGCAGCGTCGGCATGTGCTGATGATGCGAGACCTGATGGATGCCAGTGATCTTGGGGCGATCCGTCGCACTTCGGTCCAGATTACGGCAACAAGCTATCGCCCATCCTCGGATCACGCCCTGCTCGTAAGTGGTTTGAGCGATCTCCTTGCCAAAGCCTCGGAGATCAAAGAGCCCTTCGAGGCGACCTTCGTTCTGCTGGCGGGTGTCTCGTATCTGCAAGCCTTCGGGGACGGGAACAAGCGCATGGGGCGACTTCTGTCCAACGAACCGCTTCTGCGCGCGGGCCTGCCGCCGCTGTCCTTCATCGGGGTCGACAAGACACCCTATATTCTCGGCTTGATCGACTTCTATGAGGTCGGCTCGACCGGGGTTCTGGCTGATGCGATCGTGCAATCCTACGAGACGACTGCTGCGGATTACATCAGATCCATCACGGTCCAACGCATACCCCATGCTCTGGAGTTGCGCGAGCGCGCCGGCATAACCAAGGCGCTCGGGACCATCTTCCGCGAACGCGTGCCGGATGAAGGCATCTTGAATGTTGTCCTGCGCGATTTCCAGCATCTCGATGACCAGGATCGCGACATGATGGTGGCAATATTGATCGACACAAGCCGCCGGGCGACCCCTATTTCGGCTTTTCTCTACGGTGTCACAGAGGAAGACATTGTTCTGCGCAATGCGAAAAACAGAGAAGCACCGCCTGATTCACAAGAATCATAACCTGGCGGCATTTCCCAGCTGGTTAAGCACGCGTCTCATGTCCTACCACACGGAATGCGTCCACGTGTTTCCGCTACTTTCTTTGGTGGATAAACGGGTATTCCTTCTTCCCTGAGACGCTCCGTGCCGTACGAAAGACCCTGCATTTGGAAGTCCGGGGTAAACCAAGAACAAAACACACCCTATAGTGTTGAAATGAATCAGGTTGCGGCATATATTGTGGTGATTGGCGCGGAAGGTTGAAGGGAGGCAATCGGACGGGCACCACACTGGAGGAGGCCTTTTCGATGCCGCTCGACGATACTGCACCACAACTCGATGCCCTGCTGCTCGGCACCGTTCTCGAGATGGAACTGAGCGAACGAGACAACCAGGTCGCATCGAAACGATACAACCTGATCCCGGAGCATCTCCAGCGGCCCAGTAGTCCAATCCGTCGATATATGGAGACCGCGCTCGTTTATCCTCAGGGATCGCGCGCTATCGGAGCTACCATCGTTCATGGCGCTGAGGACGATAGGTTTGACTTGGACGCCATTCTCGAATTTCGGACCCCGGCCGGATGGACGCCGCGGCAGGTTCTCGACGAGCTTCACGCCGCCTTTGAGGGCTTTCCCGATGTAAAGAAGATCGAGCGCTGCACACGCTGCATCCAGCTTCAGTTCGCCTTCATGCACCTGGATGTCACACCGATGGATCCGGACCGTGATCCTCGGCGTGAACGCGTCGGTGAGATCTATCACAGCCCCGATGAAGGTGGTGATGAACGGTTCCGCGTGAACCCCTACGGCTTTGCGGAAGACTTCAGGGCACGTATCACGATGCCGAGCCGAAGCTTCCAGGATCATGTCCGCAACGTTCGCTCGAAGCTGCAGATGAAGGATCGCCTGGTTCCTGGCAGCATCATGGCCGATGCGGATATAGACAAGCTCCCCGAGCCGATCGATCCGATCCGGGACGCACCACAAGTCATCGCCCTCAAGCTTATGAAGCGATACCTCAACCTCCGTTATGCCGACCGAAACGAGAATCGCCCGGTATCTGTCTATCTCTCCAAGATTGCCGCCGAGGTCCCTCTCTCTCCCTTCGGAATTTGTGCGCAGCTCGAGAGCTACGCCGCAGAGCTCGACAAGCGCATGTCGGTCGCACTGGAAAGCGAGCGCCGCCCCGAGGAGCGCAATCCTGCGCTATGGGCGGAGAACTTCAACGACCGGTGGCCGAAGCATGATCATGAAATGAAGATCTTCCGGCTGGATCTACGCCATCTCGTGTCGGAGCTGGAACGCGCCAGATCCTCCAGTCTATCGGATACCAGCAGGATCTTTGACGACCTGTTCGGCGAACGGGTCAGCGAGAAAGCGGTTCGTGCCTACATCGACGGCCTTTCTCCGACCGCAGCCGCCGCTCATTACGAGCACAACAAGGGTTTCGTGGCAAATCCCGCTTTCATCGCTGCCTCGCCGAAAAAGGCCGCCCGGGTCTCAAAGGCCCCTGCCCACCACTTCCATCCCGGCATCCGCGGCGAATGATGACCAAGCCCAAGAAGCCTCGATCCGCTCAGGTGCAGATCAAGCGCATGGAGCATCGCTGGCCTGACCTCCTGCCGAGGCTGGTTGGCGAAGGCAGGTTTATCGCCTGGACAGGGCCTCTCCGTGGTTTCCAGATGAAATACAAGGTCGCCGTCTTATGGGAATGGCAGAATCCGAAAGCCGTCCCCCTGGTCCATGTTCTTGACCCACCACTCACCCCGTGTCCGGGAACCGAATTTATCGACCTTCCGCACCTGAACTACGATCACCAAGCACCGGAAGATTCGGCGCTCTGTCTGTTCGATCCCGATGGCGGGGAATGGGATAAAACGATGCTCATCGCTGACCGGATAGTCCCCTGGGCGTCCGAGTGGCTTCACTACTATGAAATCTGGCACCTCGACGGCGTCTGGCGCGGGTCGAACGCGCCAGGCCCGATTTCCGTGGGAGAGATCCTAAGACAGCAACAGGAGGGTACGGATGGCACGAGGGCGTAGTCCATCACAAAAGACAAGAATTCTCGTCTGGGGGCGTGCCGCCGGCCGATGTCAATATCACGGGTGTGGCAAACGCCTCGACGGCGACCTGGTGACGGGCGACATCTCGAAGAATCATGCCTACCTGGCGCATATCATCGCCTCCGACCCGGGCGGTGAGCGCGGCGATCCGGTCCTGTCGCACAAGCTTGCGGACGACTCGGAAAACATCATGCTGATGTGCGATCCCCACCACCGTGAGATTGACGACAAAGCCAAGATCGACCGCTACAGTGCGGATTTCTTGCGGGAAATGAAGCGCGCTAACGAGGAACGTGTCGAGCGACTCCTCGCGAACCCAAACGCAACACCGGCACATATCCTTAGGATCGCCGCATCGATCGGCGACAACGAGACGACAGTTCCGATCAGGGATTGCATCGAGGCCATGACTCCGGGTTTCACCCTCGCGGATCGGCGACCGATCGATATCAAGGTCCGGGACATCGCCCAGAAAGACAGCGATCCAGACTATTATTCCATCGTCATCGATGCGCTTCGGAAGAAAGTCGATCGGGAAATCAAAGGAAGATTTGCGGACGGCGAACTCGAACACCTTGCAGTATTCGGCTTTGCACCCATGCCCGTTCTCATTGAGCTCGGCCGCCTCCTGTCGGATCTCTCGGCTGTTTCTGTATACGGAAGGCACCGGGAACCATCACCCGGCTGGGCCTGGCCGAATGATCGCGAACCTCTTGAGTTCACCTGCGTCCCCGGGGTGCAGGGTCCAAAAAAGGTAGCGCTGAAAATTTCCGTCACCGCGGGTATTACTGACGATCGCATCGCCCGCATACTACCTGACGATCAGGTTTCCATATGGGAAATTCGAAGCAACAGGATGGGCGCAAGCGAACTTCGGAACGAGGAGGACCTCTCCCGTTTTCGAGAACTTGTGGGTAAGACATTTGATGCCATCAAGGACCAGCACGGTATGGATGCAGATCTATCGGTCTTTCCGGCCGCTCCTGCAGCTTGCGCAGTTGAGCTTGGCCGGACATGGCAGTCCAAGGTTCATCCAGCGTTTCTGATATACGATCAGGTGCCGGAACAAGGATTTTTGCTTCGCCATGCCATTGGCCGGCCGATGGCGGATCAACAAAATGATTTCCCCCGTGCCTTCATCGAAGCACGAGGGACAATTCCATCAGATATCGACTTGCAGGAATAACATCTGTTTTTCATGTTTTCGCGGGGGAGTAGCATTACACGCCCGACAGCGTCAAAACTCGGGTTATGGAGATAGCGGCCGCCCTTAGCGATAAGTGAGCGCCGAGCCGTCTGGCACTGACATGTCGCATGCCGCGTTACTTCTTGCTCCCGTCATCCTCCTCGAGAGGAGCGCGCCAGTTGCCTGGGATTGGGAAAGTCTGAATGATGTTCAGCATCGTCTTCCTCCTATTGCGCACGAGGCGCCCGTTCGCCGCTGTGATGATCTCTTTAGAAAGATCCTTACTATGTTAGTCGCGCAACCCACCCCGTTCGACGGCGTGTATCTCCCTGTCTGTCTTTCCAAGAATAGATCAAGACACTTTAGAGATCCACGAAATCAGACGTCGGTTGGCCCCCGTAATTGCATCATCAGATGCCTTTCATTCATCTCTGCGATAGCTTGCGCATTCTCCTCGCGCCACGCGCGGGCGCGCTCTGCGCGAGCTTGAGGGTGCATGT
>JAWLEL010000208.1:0-5171 GCA_041686165.1 Lentibacter sp. | reverse complement strand
TCCGGCCCGCCCTTCAGGCGTCCGACTGCGCAGATATGAACCCGCATTCAGCCCTTCGCGGCCGCAGGCGTGAGCCACATCTTTTCAAGCTGGTAGAACTCGCGCACCTCGGGGCGGAAGACATGAACGATGATATCGCCCGTGTCGATCAGCACCCAATCACCCGCGTCCTTCCCTTCCAGCTTGGCGAGACGGCCATGATCGGCCTTGAGCTTCTGGGCGAGCTTCTCGGAGATCGACGCGACCTGACGGGTCGAGCGCCCCGAGCAAACCACCATGTAGTCACCAATGGAAGACTTGCCGCGCAGGTCGATCTGCACGACATCTTCCGCCTTGTCGTCGTCGAGAGATTTCAGAATGGCCTCAAGCAGCTTTTCGCTCGAGAGCGCCGCGCCGCCTTTCGGGGCAGCATTCGCCGTGGCCGAAGCCGCAACAGTTTGAGTTGACAGGACCAGGTCCCTCCTTCTTGCGCATCTGTGTCGCCCCGATGCCGAGCGTGGGTTCATGCTAGCACCGCATATGTGAACACTCAATGACGGGTTCAAGGCCTGTGGCAAACTGCGTCGGTGCGGATACAAGCGGCGTGCCGAACTGGTCAAAGCAGGGCTTGTCCGAACCCGCAGCTTGCTCCGGGCATGGCAAGGCGGCAAGGCTGCGCAGCGAGAACCCACTTTGCCGCCCCTCACGGCCCGTTGATCCGCCGGAACCTTTAAATTTCGCGCAAAAATACCCATATAAAACTGATCAATTGAAACGGGAAGACCACGAAAGGGAGGTCCGACCATGCCATTGAACTCCCATCGCAATGTTCCGATCAACCTGCGTCAAAGCGGCGGGCCCAGCGTTGACATGCTGATAGGCACCCGCGTGCGCAAATCGCCTTTCTGGCACAAATCCGTCGAACACGGGGTGCGCGCGGCGACGATCTACAACCGGATGTTTCACCCGAGGCTTTACTTTTCCGCCGATCAGGGCGGACTCCTGGGCGAATACGAGTATCTCACCCGCCACGTGACACTCTGGAATGTCGCGGTAGAGCGCCAGATCAGGATCAAGGGCGCGGATGCCACCCGCTTCATCGACTATCTCGTCACCCGGTCCATGACCGGTGAAAGGGAGTTGGCCCCCGGCAAGGCCCGCTACGTCGTTCTCTGCAACCAGCACGGGGGCATCGTCAACGATCCCGTGCTCTTGCGGATCGCCGAGGACGAATACTGGCTGTCGATCTCGGATTCCGACGCCGCGCTCTGGGCCCAGGGCGTGAATGCGGAGGGCCGCTTCGACGTTTCCATCGGCGAGATCGATGTGGCCCCCGTTCAGGTCCAGGGGCCTGACAGCACGGCGCTGCTGGCTGACGCGGGTGTCGAGGCCGTCGAGGAGATGAAATTCTTCAATCTCAAGGAAACGGAGCTTTTCGGCTGTGACGTGGTGATTTCCAAGACGGGGTTCTCCGGCGAGGAAGGCTACGAGATCTACCTGCGGAACGCCACTGAGGACGCGGATGCGCTCTGGGACGGTCTCGTCGCAGTCGGCCAACCCCATTTCCTGCGCGTGATCGCGCCCTGCCATATCAGCCGGATCGAGGCGGGCATCCTGTCCTACGGGCAGGACATGGACATCGAGACCACGCCCCTCGAAGTCGGGCTGGACTGGCAGGTCGATCTGGACAAGCCCGACTTCATCGGCAAGGCCGCGCTGCGCCGGGCTGCCGAGAAGGGCGTGAGCCACAAGCTTGTCGGCCTGCGCTTCGGCGGGCGACAGATCGACTGGTACAACTCCGATTTCTGGCCGGTGCTCGACGCTGAAAGCGAAGCGGAGATCGGCTATGTGACCTCGGTCTTCTACTCACCGCGTATCGGCATGAACATCGGCTTTGCCCGCGTGCCCTTGGCCTATGAGCAGCCGGGCACCCCGATCCTTGTGCGGGAGCCCGCGCGGATCGAGCCACGCGAAGCCGAAACCTGCGCCACGCCGTTCCATGAGCCGCCGCGCGGCATGAACCGTCCTGTCGGGCTGAGCGGCGGTTCGCGCGCCGCCGCGGCGCTTTGACGGATGCGAAAGAGAAAGGCCGCGGCGCTTTCACGCCGCGGCCCTCATAGACTGCTTGGACCGTCTTAGTCGGTGTGCTTCTCGATCAGCGCCTTGGCCTCATCGACGAGGGCCTGGCCGTCAAAGCCTTGTTCGTTCATGTCTTCGACCCAGCCCGCTTCGACATTGCCTGCGGCTTCCTTCCATTCGGCCACCTGCTCGGGTGAGAGCGTGATGATGTTGTTGCCAGCAGCCACAGCCGCCTCGCGCGCAGGGCCGTCGGCTCCCGCCATGTCGCGGCCCGCGATGGCGGAGAAGTCCGCGCCGGACTGGCTGTCGAGCGCCTCTTTCTGCGCATCGGTGAGGCTTTCGTATTTCTCCTTGTTCATGGCGAAGACGAAGGCTGTCGTGTAGAGCGATTCATCGCCGAACTCGGTGTGGTTCGTGACAAGCTCCGGCACCTTCAGCGACGCCGTGACTTCCCAGGGGATCACGGCCGAATCGATCACGCCCTTGGAGAGTGCTTCGGGGATGGCAGGCACGGGCATCCCGACGGGTGTCGCACCGAGGTCGGAGACCATCTTGTTGATGATGCGAGTGGGCGCGCGCATCTTGACGCCGTTGAGGTCATCGACGGATGTGATCGGCTCATTGGAATGGATCAGCCCGGGGCCGTGGACCCAGACGGCCAGGACCTTGAAGTCCTTCAGGTCGGAATCGAACATGTTGGCCTCGGCATACTCCCAGTACGCGCGGCTCGTGTCTTCGGCATTGGACATCATGAAGGGCAGCTCGAAAACCTCGGCCTGCGGGAAGCGGCCCGGTGTGTAGCCAAGGACCGTCCAGACGATGTCGGCCACGCCGTCCTGCGCCTGGCCGATCAGCTCGGGGGGCTTGCCGCCGAGCTGCATGGACGGGAAGTGATCGATCTGGATCTCGCCGCCGGAGGCTTCCTCGACGCGTTCGATCCACGGGTCGATGACCAGCTTGGGCACGTTGGCCTGCGCGGGCAGGAACTGGTGCAGCTTGAGCGTGACCTCCTGCGCCTGGGCGGCCGCGCCACCCACCGTGACGGCCGCGGCAAATGCCAGGCCCTTGATTGCATTGTTCATGAACGACATTGTCTTCTCCCTTTTTGACACTCGTTGTGGTCGTGATGGTCTTGTGTTCCGAGCCCTCTTCGTCAGGCTTCGAAATCAGGCTGGTGCCTGGGGTGGGCATTGTCAAATGCCGCGATACCCCGACAGGCTCCGTATACGGCGTTGATGCGCGTCAGAGCGCTGACATCGACGCCGAATCGCTCGGCGGAGAACATCTGGGGCACGAGGCAGATATCGGCCAGGCCAGGTGTGTCTCCGTAGCAGAAAGTGGTCTCGGTCTCGCGCTGGGCGAGCAGCGCCTCGCAGGCTTCGAGCCCGTCGCCGAGCCAGCGCGCGAGCCAGGCGTTCTTCTCGGCGTCGCCGAGGCTCAGATCCTGGGCCAGGTATTTCAGCACGCGCAGGTTCTGGAGCGGGTGGATCTCGCAGGCGATCACCTGCGCGAAGGCCCGCTCTCTCGCGCGCGTCAGCGGGTCAGGCCCGAGTATCGGCGGCTCGGGGAAGGTCTCGTCAAGCCATTCGAGAATGGCGAGAGACTGGATGAGCGTCTGGCCTGTGTCGGTGACGAGGGCGGGTAGAAGCCCTTGGGGATTGCGCGCCTTGTAGGCCTGCGCATGCTGCGCACCGTTTTTCAGGTGGATCGGCTTGAAGGTATAATCGACGCCCTTGAGGCCGAACGCGATCCGGCAGCGGTAGGAACTGGAGCTGCGGAAATAGCCGTAGAAGTCCATGATGCGTTACATTCTCCCCCTTGTGAGCGCGAGCCTATGTAACGGGTGGCGCGAAATCAACAGAATTCTCCGTCAAAGCTTTACACGGGGCCCGCGGGACTTACCATTCGGGCATGTGTGGACGTATCGCTGTCACTTTACCACCTGATTCAATGGCGCGCCTCTTCGCCGCCTTGCCCGCCAACGACCTGCCGCCGGTGCCGAATTACAATGTCTGCCCGACCAATTCGGTCCATGTCGTGCGCGCCTCGGGCGAGGGCAGGGCGCTCGTGTCGATGCGCTGGGGTTTCCTGCCCCATTGGTACAAGAGCCTGAACGACGGCCCTTTGCTCATCAATGCGCGCGCCGAGACGATTGCCGACAAGCCTGCCTTCGGCACGGCGGTGCGCGAGAGGCGCTGCATCCTTCCGGCCAGCGGATACTATGAGTGGGCCAAGGACGCGGAGGGAAACCGCCTTCCCTGGTATTTCACCCGCACCGACGGCGCGCCGCTGGCGCTTGCGGGTATCTGGCAGAGCTGGGAGGGCGGAAACGGGCCGCTGAACAGCTGCGCGATCGTCACGACCGGGGCGAACGCGCGCGCCGGAGCCGTGCATCACCGTATGCCCGTGATCCTCGAAGAGCAGAGCTGGGCCAAGTGGCTCGGTGAGGAGGGCAAGGGCGCGGCGGCCCTGATGGGGCCGGCCGAGGAAGATGTGCTGAAGGCCTGGCGCGTTTCCACCGAGGTGAATTCCAACCGGGCCTCCGGCGCGCAGCTGATCGAACCGCTCGAACGCGGTGAGAGCCCCTGACGCTGCACCCGGTATGCGCTTCCGGGCCTGGTTTTCGGGATCGGCAGCACGCGCATGAGCGTTGTCAGCCCCGGAGCGGACCTTTCTTCTGTGCCCAAGGCCGGTTAACAGCCGCAAAGCGGCCCGGCCATCCATTGCCCGGCAGGCGAATTGGCAAGGCCAATTCTGCCGAGAGTGGGACAGCCCCTCCCTTGGGCTGGCGATTTGGCTAATCCTGGCGCGCCGATCATACAGGGGAAGTATTTGGCAAATATAAAGCGCCTAGAAATCACGCTGGATCGCCACCCCAGGGGCTGTCGATGTCCTAGCGTCGCACGGAATCTGCAAACTCCACTCCCTGCGCAAAGCTGCCACCCGCCGCAACAAACGCGCATTGCGACTCCGAACCCGACGCGCGTGGCGGGGTCTTCCCTTTCTTGGCGCGCGCAAGCCCCGATGAAAACACGTGATCCTGCGCAAATCCTGGCTTCGGGCTGGAAAATGCGGAATGAATGAGCATCTGGAACAGGAGCGGTGCACGCGAC
>JAWLEL010000207.1:0-5177 GCA_041686165.1 Lentibacter sp. | reverse complement strand
TCCGGCTCGATCACGTCGACATCGGGCAGCTCCCGCGCGAGCAGTTCGGCGGATTGCTCTAGGATGTCGAAGGTCTTGTAATGGCCCGGAATGAGCGTCTTGAAGTTGAAGAATTTCTTCGCCGCATAGGCCGCGCGGCGCATGTCCATGGTGAAATGCCCGCCCGCTGAGAGCACGCCGATGTCGGGGGCGTGCAGCTCATGGATGATCTCCATGTCCATCATCACGTCGGTATCGCCCGAATGGTAGAGCGTGTGCCCGCCGCCCTCGATCACGAAGCCG
Organism: Lentibacter sp.; assembly: GCA_041686165.1. Classification (GTDB taxonomy): domain Bacteria; phylum Pseudomonadota; class Alphaproteobacteria; order Rhodobacterales; family Rhodobacteraceae; genus Lentibacter. Next base: position 4,895 of record JAWLEL010000207.1, on the reverse strand, counting down.
CATTCGGTGCCCGGCACGTAGGGCCCGTCTTCGCGGCCGAAGGAGGTTGAATGCAAGGCGTTGACCATGGTGACGCGCGCGCCGCCCAGATCGACCGTGCCGCCCTTGTTGAAGCCCACGGTCTCGATGCCTTCGCTCGTCGCCCAGTGGCCCATCAGGTCGAACTGGCCGACGACGGGGATGCCGAGCTTCTTGGCCAGCGGGAGCACGTCCTCGACATGGTCGAAATGCGCATGGGTGAGCAGGATATGGGTCGCGCCCTGCGTCGCCGTCTCATACTGGCTTTCTTCCAGCATGGGGTTCGACGTCAGCCAGGGATCGACGAGCAGGGCGAGATCGCCGATTTCGTAGCGGAAGGAGCCGTGACCGAGCCAGATGATCTTCATGGGGGAGCCTGCCTTTCAGTGCTGCGATGTCAGTGGTGCGGTGTCAGTGGTGCGATGTCCGTGCCAGCTTAATTGTCGCCCGCGCCCCGTCAAGCAGGCGAGAGCCGGGCTGGGCGCGCCGAAAACAGGGCTGAAAACCTCCCGTTTTATTGATCTGGGTCAAATCGGCCTTGCGCGTCAAATTGTAGCCTGTGCAAGAGGGGTAGCGAAACCTATTCTTATTCACTAATGTGAATGCGGGATTCTGCCTGCCGACGGAACGCGATACAGGTTAGGCTTTACGAAAAAGACCGGGAGGGGACTGAGCGTGGATTATAACGCAAAGCTCGAAGAAGCGCTGGACAAACTGCACGAGGAAGGGCGCTATCGCACCTTCATCGATATCGAGCGCAAGAAAGGCCAGTTCCCCCATGCGACATGGCGCAGGCCGGACGGGTCGGAGGCGCCGATCACCGTCTGGTGCGGCAATGATTATCTCGGCATGGGCCAGCATCCGAAGGTTATCGCGGCGATGCAGGAGGCTGTGGACGCCACCGGCGCAGGCTCGGGCGGGACGCGCAACATCTCGGGCACCACGGTCTATCACAAGCGGCTCGAGGCCGAGCTGGCCGATCTGCACGGCAAGGAAAGCGCGCTCTTGTTCACCAGCGCCTATATCGCCAATGACGCGACTCTGAGCACGCTGCCCAAGCTCTTCCCGGGTCTCATCATCTATTCGGACGAGCTGAACCATGCCTCGATGATCGAAGGCATCCGCCGCAATGGCGGCGCCAAGCGCATCTTCAAGCATAACGACCTGGACGATCTGCGTGCCAAGCTCGAGGCCGACGATCCGGCCGCGCCCAAGCTGATCGCCTTCGAATCGATCTACTCGATGGACGGCGATTTCGGCCCGCTCGAGGCGCTTTGCGATCTGGCAGATGAATTCGGCGCCTTGACCTACATCGACGAGGTGCACGCTGTCGGCCTCTACGGCCCGCGCGGTGCGGGCGTCGGCGAGCGCGACCGGCTGATGCACCGCTTCGACATCATCAACGGCACGCTGGCCAAGGGCTTTGGCGTGATGGGCGGCTATATCGCGGCCTCCGACCGGATGTGCGATGCGATCCGCTCCTATGCGCCTGGCTTCATCTTCACCACCTCGCTGCCGCCCTCGATCGCGGCGGGCGCGGCGGCCTCCGTTGCCTTTCTCAAGACATCGGAAGGCAAGAAGCTGCGCGATCTGCACCAGGAGCGCGCCAGCATCCTCAAGACACGACTCAAGGGCATGGGCCTGCCGATCATCGACCACGGCAGCCATATCGTGCCGGTGATGGTGGGCGATCCGGTCCATACCAAGGCGCTGTCGGACATGCTGCTGGAGGACTTCGGAATCTACTGCCAGCCGATCAACTTCCCCACCGTGCCACGCGGCACGGAACGCCTGCGCTTCACGCCGTCGCCGGTGCACGGCCCCGGCGAGATGGACAAGCTGGTTGGCGCGATGGACGAGCTGTGGAGCCACTGTGCGCTGAATCGCGCCGAACTCGCCGGCTAGGCGGAGTGTTTCGTGCATATTCCCTTGCACTGTGCTAATGTTCCGTTTGAAAGAAGGGCAATACGCTGCATGGGTAGCGTGATTCGCGTAAAGCGACAGGGGCAGGGCGACAGGGGCAGCACGCATGATCAGGCGCAAAAATAAGCGCAGCGATGCACATGAAGACGTCGAGCCGAAATGGTTCGACGATTACGAATTGCGTCTTGGCGACATGATGCGCGGCGAGCGGGCGACGCTCGGTAAATCCCTTCTCGATGTGCAGCGCGAGCTCAGGATCAAGGCCAATTATATCGCCGCCATCGAAAACGCCGACCCCGATGCCTTCGATACCCCCGGCTTCATTGCCGGTTACGTGCGTTCCTACGCGCGCTACCTCGGCATGGACCCGGACCGCGCCTTCGCGGCCTTCTGCGCCGAGAGCGGCTTTACCACGGCCCATGGCATGTCCGACGCGGCCTCGTCGGTGCGCAAGGAAGGCGACGGGTTTGCCGCGAAGAAACCCCGAGAAGAACGCGACCCGATCTTCGACGGCACAACCCCATTCGCCCCGGTGAGCGAATCCATCTTCTCGCGCATCGAGCCGGGCGCCATCGGATCTCTTCTGGTGCTCGTCGCCCTCGTGGGCGCGCTTGGCTTCGGTGGCTGGACGGTTCTCAACGAGGTGCAGCGGGTGCAGCTTGCTCCTGTCGAGAACGCCCCTGATGTGCTGTCTGATCTCGATCCGCTGGAACAGGCGGCACGTAGCGCGCCGGACGACGATGCCGAGACGGATGGTCCGCAGCTTGCCAGCGCGGGCGATGGCTTTGACAGGCTCTATCGCCCCGAGGCACTGGACGTTCCGGTGCTGGTGTCGCGTGACGGCCCCATTTCAACGCTCAATCCTTCCGAAGTCGGCACATTCGCCCAGCTTCCGCAACGCGCGGGGTCGGCTGACGAGGAAAACGGGGAGCAGGCCTCGCCCGAGCAGGCCTCGCCCGAGCTGGCCAGCGGTGTGAAAGTCCTTGCCGCGCGGCCCTCCTGGGTGCGCATGGATGCGGAAGATGGAAGCGTTCTTTTCAGCGGGATTCTAAATGCGGGCGATACGCTCGATGTTCCTCGGGAAGACGACGCGCCTGCGCCGGTCATCCGCGTGGGGGAATCCGGCGCGATCTATTACCTTGTCGATGGCGAGGCCTTCGGGCCCACGGGGCCGCGCGGCGAGATCACCGAGAATTTCTCGCTGGCGGCCGCCGATCTCAAGGCGAACCTCTCGGCTGCGGCCCTTTCGCGCGATGGCGAGTTGGGCGAGATCCTGGCGAGCCTCGGTGCAACGCCTGCCTCGGAGGCGCCGATGTCGCCACAGGTTTTTGCGCAGGACCGCGACATCGTGACCGTCATCGCAACGCGTGAAGTCTGGCTCAGGGTGCGCTCGGCGGGCGGAACGGTTTTGCATGAAACGGTCATGCAGCCTGGAGATTTCTATACCGTGCCGCAGACGGATGAGCCTGCGACGATCCGTGCGGGAGATGCCGGTGCGGTCTATTTCGCCGCCAACGGGCAGACCTACGGACCCTACGGCGCGCGCGGTGCCGTTGCGGACAACCTCAAGCTATCGGCCGAGACCATCATGGCCGAGATGTCACCCGCCGATTGGGGCACGAACGAGCCGCTTGCCCGTGCCGTCGCGCAGCTCGATGCAGAAGGTGCGTTCGAGACTCTCGACGACTGATCGTCAAGCGGCGCGCGCGCGTTCGCGATCACAAGTGATTGCATGACAGGCCGGGCTCGCCTATGTGCCATTCAGGAGACTTCTGACAGAGCAGGGCTTGATACGATGTCCATCAACCACGTGCGCCCCTGGCGCAATATCTACCGCCGCAAGAGCCGCCAGATCCATGTCGGCAACGTGCCCGTCGGAGGCGATGCGCCGATTGCCGTTCAGACCATGACCAACACGCTGACGACGGATGTGAAGGCCACTGTCGCGCAGGTGCAGGCTGCCGCCGAGGCGGGTGCGGATATCGTGCGGGTCTCGGTGCCGGACGAGGACAGCGCGATTGCCCTCAAGCAGATCGTGCGTGAAAGCCCGGTGCCGATCGTTGCGGACATCCATTTTCATTACAAACGCGGGATCGAAGCCGCCGAGGCGGGGGCCGCCTGCCTGCGGATCAACCCCGGCAATATCGGCTCCGAGGCGCGGATCAAGGAGGTCATCTCCGCGGCGCGCGACCATGGCTGCTCGATGCGGATCGGCGTGAACGCGGGCAGCCTCGAAAAGCACCTGCTGGAAAAATACGGCGAGCCTTGCCCCGACGCGATGGTCGAAAGCGGGCTGGAGCATATCCGCATCCTGCAGGATCATGACTTCCACGAATTCAAGATCTCGGTGAAGGCGTCGGACGTGTTCATGTCGGCGGCGGCCTACCAGCAGCTTGCCGAGGCCACGGACGCGCCGCTGCATCTGGGGATCACCGAGGCCGGCGGGCTCACCTCCGGGACGATCAAGAGCGCCATCGGGCTAGGCAACCTTCTGTGGATGGGCATCGGCGACACGGTTCGCGTCTCGCTCTCGGCCGATCCGGTGGAAGAGGTGAAGGTGGGCTTCGAGATCCTCAAATCGCTCGGGCTGCGGCATCGCGGCGTCAATATCATTTCCTGCCCCTCCTGCGCGCGGCAGGGCTTTGATGTGATCAAGACCGTCGAGGCGCTCGAAGAGCGGCTGGCGCATATCCACACATCCATGAGCCTGTCGATCATCGGCTGCGTGGTGAACGGGCCGGGCGAGGCGCTGATGACCGATGTCGGCTTCACGGGCGGCGGCGCTGGCTCCGGCATGGTCTACATGGCCGGAAAGCAGAGCCACCGGATGAGCAACGACCAGATGATCGACCATATCGTGGACCTGGTGGAAAAGCGCGCCGCCGAGATCGAGGCGCAAGAGGCGCGCGAGGCGGCTGCCGCGGCGGAGTGAACGCAGGCGCGGTATCAGTCCG
>JAWLEL010000005.1:0-22856 GCA_041686165.1 Lentibacter sp. | reverse complement strand
TTGGGGACGCTGCGCAAGAGCGGTCCTGCCTGCGCTGCAGAACTGCTTTCTGGAGTGAAGGGTTCGGCCAGCGTATCTGTCCCCGGTGCAAGAGCACATCGGCCTGGCGCACGGCGATGCCTGAGGGCAGCGGTCAAAGCCGGCGACGGTCCGGTTCCCGGTCGTCCTAGGACCATTGCCGACCGTCTATCACCATCACTCCGGCGAGCAGCTGCGCCGGTCAGGCGTTTGCGTTCACCTTCGAGTTAACTTTTGCGTGAGCACGGGGCGGTGCACGGGGCGGTGCACAGGGGGGTGCACGGGGGGTGCACAGGTTGTGTCCTGCTGTTTTCAGACGTTACGGCGTATGGTTAACAGGGCGTGCGCTCAGCTGGCTCCAGCCTCCTTGATGATCCGCGCGGGGATGCCTGCCACTGTCGCGCCGGCGGGCACATCGTGGGTCACCACGGCATTCGCGCCGATTACCACATGGTCCCCGACAGTGAGCGGCGCGATGAGTTTCGCACCTGCCCCTACGTCGACATGCCCTCCGAGGACGACTGGCCCGGCTAGTGTAACCTGTTGGAAAATCATGCAATTCGGGCCGATCTTCGCCTCGGGGTGGATGATGATCCCGGTTGGGTGCGTGAGCCTCAGCCCGCCGCCTATCTCGGTGCAAAGATGGATTTCGCTCTGGGTGACGAGCGACCAGAACCAGTGATTGAGCACCCAGTATTTCCGCCCGATCCGCGCGAGAAGGCCGCGTCTTTTGCCCAGGGCCTGGTAGCGTCGCACCGCGCGCAACAACTTGCGCCCGGGATCCCAGACCCCCTGCACCTCCTCCCGCCCCCAATCCGGCACCGCCGCAGAGACGTTCGCGTCATCGCCGACGGTTTCGCTCATCATTCCTCCGATCTTGAGTTAACTTGCCAAAATACCGCCGTTTTCCGACTTTAGGGAAGCGTGGCAAGATTTATCTGAAAGCGCAACAGCACGTGGCGTCTTGCAGCGAATTGAGAGGGGATCGAGAATGTTCAGGCGGATATTGTTAGCTGCTTTCCTGCTGATGCTGGCATTGCCGGCCAGTGCCAAGGAGGCGCGGATCTACGTCTTTGGCAACAGCCTCATAAACCACCTGGATGGTGGCGATGAAACAGCCGTGCCTTACTGGCTGGCGCGAATGGCGAAGGCTGCGGGACATGAGTTCGCCGCTGACGGCCAATGGGGTTTCCTGCGTGACTTCATTCGGCCGGAAGAGCCGACTTCGAACTGGTCCTTCAGCGGTGTGACCTCTGCCTGGAATCGTGATCGCATGCGTTTCAAGGATGCTGACTTGACTGCGGTCATGGTGAATCCGGCTAACTTTATCCAATATAACCAACCAGATGCGCCGTATGATGGAGACAACCCGGACCAAATCTCGCCGCTTGAGGCAATGGATGCTCTCATTGACCTGCATGTCGGAGACCGACCGCTTCTCATCTATGAGGGCTGGGCGGAAATGGCTGGCGTCACGCGGCAATTCCCGCCGCGAAAGTCTGGCTTGAGCAAATATCATCTCTACAACATGGGTGACTATCATGACTGGTATGTAACCCTGTCCGAACAGCTCACCGAGGCGAGGCCGGGCGCGGATATCCGTCTGATCCCGGTGGCGCGCATGCTGTCACAGCTATTGACGGAAGCCCCGCTCGATGCGATCGGCGCGGAAGACCTGTACACAGACAATGCACCACATGGCACCTCGACGCTCTACTACCTCGCTGCAATGACGGTCTTTCCTGCAATCTATGGTGAGGCCGCGCCGCGGCTTGAGGGCCTCGAGGGCGCCGTACATCCTCTTGTCATCGAGCATCAGTCCTCCATCGCTGACCGTGTCATGGAGTTGCAGGACAATGACGTTCAAGCACGAGTCGATCCGTTGCAAGAAGGCAAGGCTGCCAGCAGCCAAGTCGCTGCGGAAGCGGAGCGCACGCCGTCTTCACAACAGAGTACACAGATCACGAACCCCTCGCTGGCGCTTGGGCTTGATGGGATTTCAGACTGGTCGACCCAGCACCCTTTTCTCAACATCATGAAGACCGCCAGGCCATGGGTCGGTCATGTCGGTGATGAGTGGGGCGCGATCACCATGGATGACCTGGCAAGGCGTGGGTTGCTCGACGGACACGGTTATCCGCGCCGCATCCCGGCGGAGGCAAGCAAGCTGGAAGCATTCGTACTCACGGATCAGCCCGAAGCCGCGACGGATATGGCAAGCCGATATCGCATCCGCTGGAAGGGAACGGGTGAGTTGAGCGTGACAGGGCGAGGTCAGACCGCCCGGATGAATCAAGGCGAGAACGAAACATGGCTTGATTACACGCCCGGAGATGGGCTGGTCTCCATCTCGATAACCAGCACGGACCCGGAGGGAACCGGAGATCATATTCGCGATATCGAGATCGTTCGGGAAGATCACATCCCGTTTCATGATGCTGGTGCAACGTTCAATCCAGCCTGGATCGATCGTATTGCTGATATGCGGTCCTTGCGCTTCATGGACTGGATGCTGACGAATGGATCGCCGGTGAAAAGCTGGGAGGGTCGGCCATTGCCCGAGCATTTCTCCTATGCGTGGCGGGGCGTTCCTGCCGAGGTCATGATTAAGCTCGCCAACAAGGTGGGAGCCGACCCTTGGTTCTGCATGCCGCACGCGGCCGATGACGACTACATGATCAGCTTCGCGGAGCTTACGCGGGAAAGGCTCGATCCGCGGCTCAAGGCTCATGTCGAGTTCTCAAACGAGCTTTGGAACCAGATTTTCCCTCAGGCCAAATGGGCAGAGGAGCAGGCAAGAAAACGCTGGGGAGAGCAGGTGGAGGGGGACGCCTGGATGCAATATGCCGGCATTCGCTCCGCCGAGGTCATGGATATCTGGGCGGAAGTTTACGGACGGCAGGCTAAATCGAGGCTGGTGCGGATCATGGGCGTGCACACAGGCTGGATGGGGCTCGAAGAGCCTTTCATGCAAGCGCCACGAGCCGTTTCGCAAGGGCTGGCACCCCCGGTCGAATCGTTCGATGCCTACGCGGTGTCGGGCTATTTTGGCTTTGATCTCGGGCTGGAGGACGAGGGCCTGCCCAAAGTCCGGCAGATCGTCGAAAGATCCCGCGGAAAGGCTGAGCAGGCCGCACGCAAGAAAGGGCTCGAGCGCAAGGCCTTGGAGGCCGAAATCGAGCCGATCAAGTTCGACGAAGCCTACCCCGAAGTTTCCGAATTGCTCTGGGAAGGTTCGTTCAAGGAGTTGACTGAAGTGCTATGGCCTTATCATGCGCAGGTCGCGGAGGCTCATGATCTGCAGCTCGTCATGTATGAAGGCGGAACCCATGTCACGCCTCATGGCGAGGCACTGAACGACGAAGAGCTTGTCGATTTTTTCACGTCGTTCAACTACGATTCAGAGATTGGCAAACTCTATGAAGAGTTGTTGCACCGTTGGAGAGGCGTGGGGGGGACATTGTTCAATGCCTTTGTGGATGTTGCCAAGCCTACCAAGTATGGAAGCTGGGGCGCGCTCAGGCACCTTCAGGATGAAAATCCAAGGTGGGATGCGCTTGTCGCGGCCAATGAGATAAACACGGAAATCTTGCCGGAACGTCCGGCCGGCACCTTTCTGCATGGTGTGACCATAACCGGAGGACAGGGTCCTGATCGCATGATCGGAACGCTTGAAGAAGATGTTCTGGTCGGGGGACCAGGAGACGACTACATCAAATCACTTGGTGGAAACGACATTCTCAATGGAGGGCCGGGGGAAGACATCGTCGAGCTGCCCGGACAGGCGGCGGATTATCGGCTTTACCGGGACGGGGACGTGGTCATTGCACGCCGCGAAGGAGGCGGGTTAGGCACTTATGAAGTAAAGATGTTGGATGTGGAAAAGCTCTATTTCTCATCGGAGCCGGCAAGAAAGTACGTGTTGGATTTGAATTGACGTTCACAGGACTCCACAGAACACGAAGCGCTGCACGGGTCCCGTGCAGCGCTCCGCTCTAGCGGATTGTGGAGACAGTTATTACAACGTCACGCTGACCTTGCCATCGCTGCCTTCGGTGCTGTTCTTGCGAGCCTTCAGCTCCAGCTCATCTACCGTCGTGTCAAGATAGACCGCACCATCCTTCATCATGACATTGTCGGGCGTGACCGTCACGACCAAGACGTCCGCCTGGATGGCCGATTTGGATTTCACGTCGACACGCAGCTCGGGATTGCCTTGGGCATTGTAGTCGACTTCGGTGATCTCCCCGACGTTATCGCCGGCGGTCGTCTGCATCATCTCACCACGCGAGTTGGCGAGAGCGCGGAAAGTCTCAAGCGGCATCGCGATGGATTTCTCGTCGAATTCCGCCATGCCGTTGTTGATGCGCGGGCTGTTCGTGTCATAGACGAATTGCTTTTGAGACCCGACTTCGACTTCGCCTTCCGTGCTGGCCTCAGGCGATCCTGATTGCGCGATCGCGAGCGGCGCGGCAAAAGACATGGCCGTGGCGAGTGCAAGTGTTTTCATCGGAGTGATAGTCATATCGTTTCCTTTCCGTTGATCGGTTATGCTGAGTCAACGAGATCTCGAGATGGAGGTTCCACCGAACAGGGCGAAAGAAAACCGGGAACAACGATGCGTGGGGTTGCGTTATTCGCCGCTACGGTCGGGCCCGCGCAAGCCCTTGACAAGAGTGATAGCGCCTTCGCGCGCGGAAAAACCAGCCTCGATGCGCGCTCGACCAGCACGCGAAAGGCGCGCAAGCTCTTCAGGGTCTCTGGCCAGCGAGGCAATGGCATCAGCGAGTGCAGCAGGGCTCTTGGGTGGAACCAGCAGACCGTCTTTTTCGTGCCTGATCAGCTCCGGAACGCCGCCGCTATCTGTTCCTATCGTCGGGACACCGCAGCTCATTGCTTCCATGTAGGCCACACCGAGCGGCTCATGCCAACTTGCCAAGACGAAGATATCGGCCTCCAGGAGCTTGGCGTGTACCGCCTCGCCGCTGATGGCTCCGAGCAGTGCTATCTTGTGTTCAAGCCCCAACTCGCTGATTTTCGCTTCCAGCTCGCCACGAAATCCGCTGCCACCCTCGTCGTCTTCTCCCGCTATTTCGAGTCTGACATCAAGACCGCGGTCATTCAGGAGCTTGACAGCGTCCATGAGGTCCTGATGGCCTTTCACGATATTGAGGCGCGCACAGGAGAAAACCCGAAGAGTTGTGCCTCGTGCAGGCGGGACATAAGCGGAGGGTCTGTCGAAATCTTCGGTATCGACCCCCATTGGCTGAAGAAACATTGTTTCAGGCAAATCCGAGCCGACCGCCTCTTTCAGCGCACCGCGCAGTTTCTCCGTGATCACGGTGCCGAAACGGGCATGTCGCCATTTGAAACCTTGTCCTGGCCCGTAATCTGAAAGCGGTCCGTGAAGCGTGATCGAGTAGTCCAGTCCGTAGGCGAGTTTGGCGAGTGCGCATATGGTCGCGGCGCGTCGTGCTGAGTGTGCATGCACATGCGTTATCCCTAGAGATTGACACGCGATTGCAAGCCGTCGCGCCGCCGGCATGCTCATCAACACATCCTTGGCAAATTCCCTTGGCTCGCGGCGCAAGTCACCGACCAAATGCCCAAGTGGCAAGCGGGTCAGTGCGCTTGCGGCGTTGAATGGATTCTTGTCGACCAAGTAGATTGTGCGGGCTATCGCTTCTTCTGACCAAGCGTGCGAAATCAACCTTGGCGGCGGTGGGCGCGTGCTGAAAAGCGTCACATTCACGCCCATCTTTTGTAGTTCAAGTATTTCACGCCAAAAGAAAATATGGGTCTGGCCAGGAAATTGGGGTATGAGAATGCCAATTTTTTCAGGAGTTTCGTCAGTGTATGGCAAAGTGAAATGCTCGCGAGGCTCAAGAATCAAGACAGGTCTGGCAACCGTTGGCGTCCCCCATCACAGAAAGCTTGCACTTTTGATAGCCAAAGGCGCAAGTGGATGTATCGGAAAGGTATGACATGGCCGGCTTGAGTGTGATTATTCCTGCCTCCAATGAGGCGGGCGAAATCGAGGGCTGCCTGAAAGCTTTGCTCATGTCCGACCCGAAGCCGGGGTTCGGATCGGGGTCGATTCCCGTTGCGATGCCCATCGAAGTGGTCGTTGTGGCCAATGGATGTCTGGATGCAACAGCGGATAAAGCGAGATCGTTCGCGCCCGAGTTCCAAAGGGCCGGTTGGGGTTTCCAGGTTCTGGAACTGGCGGCGGGCAGCAAGTCGGCCGCGCTCAATGCGGGCGATGGCGCAGCCCGGCATCGAGCCAGGGCCTATCTCGATGCAGATGTAAGACTGAACAGGGCACTGCTAGATCAACTGGCGCGCGTGCTGCAGAGCGAAAAGCCCGTGTTTGCCAGCGGGAAATGCCGGATATCGCCGCCGAAGAGTTTTGTGAGCAGGTCCTATGCCCGCATCTACGCGCAAGTTCCCTTCATGAAGCACGGGGTGCCTGGGTGTGGGCTTTTCGGAGTGAGTGCAGCAGGGCGAAGACGTTGGGGGTCTTTTCCGGATATCATATCCGACGACACGTTTGTGCGCCTTCAGTTCCAGCCTTCGGAGCGCTTGTTGCTGCGCAGCACGTACGACTGGCCGATAGCGGAGGGTCTTTATAACCTTGTATGTGTGCGCGAGCGGCAGAACCGCGGTGTAAAGGAGATCAAGACGCTCTATCCGGCACTGCTGGCCAATGATGACAAGCCCGGCTTGAAAATCGGTGACATCGCGAGATTGGCCCTTCGGGATCCATTAGGTTTTGCCATATACTCGAGCGTTGCCTTATTGACCCGCTTCAGGAAGAGCGAAGGATGGAGCCGCGGACGTTGAGCCGCCTTTTGCAGATCACTCAGGGGGACAGCCTCGTCGCACGCGCCTTCCGGGGCGCTGGGCTGACGATATTCGGCTTCGGTTGGGGGCAGGTGATGCGGCTGGCTTCCAACCTCATCCTGACGCGTATCCTGTTTCCGGAAGCCTTCGGTCTGATGGCGCTGATCAGTGTCTTCCTGATGGGGCTCAACATGTTCTCCGACGTCGGTATCGCGCCCGCGATCTTGCAATCAAAGCGCGGGGATGAGCGCAGCTTTCTCGACACCGCTTGGACCATTCAAGTTGTCCGGGGTGCATTGCTCTGGCTTGCCGCCTGCGCTTTGGCGTGGCCCGTTGCTCTGATCTATGACGTGCCTGAGCTTGTCTACATGCTTCCGGTCGCGGCGTTGACACTACCGATCAAGGGGTTCCTCACCACGCGCTACTTCGAAGCCAACAGGCATTTGCGGCTCGGGCGGATCACTCTGATAGACATGATCACACAGACGATAGGGCTCGGCGCTGCGATCGCGCTGGCTTTTGCGCTGCAATCGGTTTGGGCCCTGATCCTCTCGGGGATTATTTCGGGCCTTGCGGAGGTCCTGATCTATGAGCGTTTTCTGCCCGGCGCACGCAACCGCTTCCGCTGGGAGAATAGGGCGGGGCGTGAGCTGATTTCGTTTGGCAAGTGGATTTTCCTGTCTACCGTGGCCGGTTTTGTCATCAGTCAAGCCGACAAGCTGCTGATCGGGAAATACCTGCCGCTGGAACAGTTCGGGGTCTACAATATCGGATATTTCCTCGCGTCTTTCCCTCTGCTCATGGGAGGGGTTCTGGTCAATCGCCTTCTGATCCCGATCTACCGTGAATGGCCACCCGCTCAAAGCCGCGAGAATTTTCTCCGGCTGCGCAAGATGCGGATGTTCGTTTCGGGAACGCTCATGGCGATGATCGCGGTTCTGGGGCTTGCCGGTGTCCCGCTTGTCGAATTTCTCTACGATCCGCGCTATGCTGCTGCAGGGGCGATCACTGTCATGATCGCGATGATGCAGATCCCGCTGCTGATCGCGCTGACCTATGATCAGGCTGCGCTGGCGGTGGGAGACAGCAAGCGCTTTTTCGTTCTGGCCGCGACCAAGGCCGTGCTCATCGTGATTGGCCTCTGGGTCGGGCTCGAAGCCGCGGGTCTTTTCGGCGCGATCGTCGGTCAGGGCGCGGCCATGGTGCTGGCCTATCCTGTCGTGGTCTGGCTGTCCAAGCACTTGGGGGCATGGGACGCTTTGCATGATCTCGTCTTCGCCGTCCTTGGTGTGCTCCTTGTCTGGGTTTGCTACCGAGCAAATTTGCCTTACCTTGAAAGTCTGGTGGAGATTGGCGCTGCCTCGTGAACAGATTGTTTTTGCACTGAAAGACGGTCAAATAGGATGGGGTCGCTTGATAAATGCCAAACTTTAACCCCAATTTCATGACATGATCAGGACCGCGCACCATTCGTTACCCGGGATGAGTTGATGTCTAGCGAGAGCGAAACGCCGACGTTCGGCGAAAGCGATATTGCGATTGTCGGCATGGCAGCGCGTCTGCCCGGCGCGTCCTCTATCGAGACATATTGGCAGAACCTGCGTGACGGCGTGGGGTCAATCCGCAGGCTTTCTGAAGACGACTTGAAGTCAGCCGGAGTACCCGAAGCACTGAGGGCGCGGCCCGATTATGTGCCGCATGCGGCACTGCTCGAGAATTTCGAGTATTTCGATGGGGAGTTCTTCGGGTTTTCTCCAAAGGAAAGCGCGATCCTCGATCCGCAGCACAGGCAGTTTCTGGAAGTGGCTTGGGAGGCCTTCGAATCAGCGGGTTATCCGCCAGAAAACGTGGCGGGCCCGATCGGCGTTTTCGCCGGTTGCGGCATGGGCAGCTACTTCTATTTCAACATCTGCTCGAACCGTGATCTTGTCGATGATGTGGGCATGTTCCTGCTGCGCCACACGGGCAACGACAAGGATTTTCTGGCGACGCGGGCCAGCCATGTCTTCGATCTCAAAGGCCCGTCGCTCAGCCTGCAGACCGCCTGCTCCACGTCGCTCGTCGCGACACATTACGCCGCCCAGGCCTTGCTGACGGGTGAGTGCGACATGGCGTTGGCCGGAGGCGTGACGATCGAACTGCCGCAAGGTCATGGCTATGTATTCAAGGAGGGTGAGATCCTGTCACCCGACGGGCACTGTCACGCATTCGATCATCGCGCGCAGGGGACGGTCTTTGGATCGGGTGCAGGGGCTGTCGTGCTCAAGCGGATCGAGGATGCGCAGCGCGATGGCGATCATGTCTGGGCCGTGATCAAGGGCAGCGCCGTGAACAATGACGGCGCCGCGAAAGCTGGCTACCTGGCGCCTTCCGTTGACGGACAAGCGGCCGCGATCAAGGAAGCGCTTGCCATTGCGGGCACGTCTGCCGAGACCATTGACTATGTCGAATGCCACGGCACGGGCACCTATCTTGGCGATCCGATAGAGATCGCCGCATTGACGGAAGCCTTTTCGAAGACGACAGACGAAACCCGCTATTGCCGCATCGGCAGCGTCAAGACCAATATCGGACACCTCGATACCGCTGCCGGCGTGGCCAGCCTGATCAAGGCGAGCATGGCGCTGCAGCACCGGGAAATGCCGCCATCTCTCGGCTACGAAAAGCCGAATCCGACAATCGATTTCGAGCACTCGCCCTTCAAGGTGAATGATAGGCTGACGCCTTGGACCCGCCGTAATGGGCCGCGCCGGGCCGGGGTGAATTCGCTTGGTGTGGGCGGCACCAATGCGCATGTCGTTCTGGAGGAAGCGCCGGAGCGGCCCGCCAGCGGAGAAAGCGACTGGCCGTTTCAGTTGCTTTGCGTGTCGGGCCGCTCGAAGGCTGCGCTGGGGGAAAATGTGGCCGCTATGGCTGACTATCTGGATCAACACCCGGAGGTTTCCCTTGCCGACGTCGCGTTCACGCTCAAGCAAGGCCGCCGGGCGTTCGAGCAGCGCAGGGTCATCGTGGCCGAAAGCCATGCCGAAGCCGTGCAGCTCTGGCGTGAAGACAACCCACGCCGTGTTTTTACGCACCAAGCGATGAACGCGCCGGAACGTGTCTTCATGTTTCCGGGCGGAGGCGCGCAATACACGGGTATGGCCAAGGATCTTTACGAGACAGAACCGGTCTTCGCTGAATGGATGGATCGTGGCCTCGATATCTTGCAGCCCAGGCTGGACTATGACCTGCGTGCGCTGTGGCTCCCTGAACCGGAAGGTCTCGAAGCGGCAGAGGAAAAGCTCAAGAAACCGTCAGTACAGTTGCCGCTCATCATGATCGTGGAGTATGCGCTGGCGCAGCTTTGGATGAGCTGGGGTGTGAAGCCGGATTTGTTGGTCGGGCATTCGATGGGAGAAAATACGGCAGCCTGTATCGCAGGTGTCATGAGTTTCGAGGATTGTATCGGTCTCGTCCACTTGCGCGGCAGACTTTTCGACACGATCCCCGCCGGCGGCATGCTCTCGGTTTCGCTACCTGCGGAGAAGCTGAAGCCCTATCTTGGCGAAGACCTCGATCTTGCGAGTGTAAACGGGCCGGGGCTGAGCGTGGCTTCGGGGCCGGATATGGCGCTCGACAAACTGCAAGAGCGCCTCGCTGGCGAAGATATCGAGTGTCAGCGCGTGGCGATCGACATCGCGGCGCATTCGCGCATGCTAGAGCCTATTCTTGACAGTTTCGGCGACTACCTGCGTGCGATGGAGCTGTCCGCGCCGCAGATCCCCTTCCTGTCGAACCGCAGTGGTGTGCTGGTCACGGATGAAGAAGCAACCGACCCGGACTACTGGGTAAGGCATTTGCGCGGCACGGTTCTCTTTGCCGACTGCATCGAAACGCTAACGGCCCGCGAAGAGCGGATCTATATCGAGATGGGGCCTGGCCGCGCGCTCTCCTCATTGGCCCAGCAGAACCCGAAGCTTCGCCGGGACCAGGTCATCAACGCGTTGCGCCACGCCGATGACATGATCGCGGACGACAAGTGGTTCGTCGCTCAGCTTGGCCGTGTCTGGGCAATGGGAGGCGATTTCGACTGGTCCCAGATCTGGGGAGATACACGCCGAAACCGCATTCCGCTGCCCACCTATCGCTTTCAGCACAAGCCTTACTACATTGAGCCTGCTGCGCTCGACGCGGATGCCGCTCCGCGGCACTTGACGCGCATCGCGGAGCTTTCGGACTGGGGCTTCGAGCCTTACTGGAAGCCAAGTGCACCTGATTGCATGATTGATGTGCGTCGGGAACTGGGAGACACGGCGCCCGAGACCTGGCTGTTTTTCATGGATGAAACGGGCCTTGGTACTGCCTTGGCGGATGCGCTTTCGGCTGCGGGTCATACTGTGGTTTCCGTGCGGGCCGGCGATGCCTTCGGCCGAGATGGCCAGGGCGGATATCTCCTTTCGCCGGAACGAGGCCGCGAAGGCTATGATCTGCTTGTTCAAGACCTGGGCGAGCGCGGCATCGCGCCAACACGCATCGTGCATTTGTGGCTCGTGACGCAAGATCAGAGCCACAGGCCTGGCTCGAGTTTCTTTCACCGTGTGCAAGAGCAGGGTTTTTATTCTCTGTTTTTCCTTGCGCAAGCCATGTCGGCGGCTGATTGGAACGCAGTGAGTATCTGTGCCTTCTCCAGTGGAGCAGCGGCCGTCAAGGGAGAAACTCTGGCCTTTCCTGAAAAGGCCACGATGCAAGGTCCGGTGAAGCTCATTCCGCGAGAGTTCGCCGGGACGCGCTGCAAGCTTGTCGACGTCGCATTGCCGCAGGCGGCGAGGGGGCAGAAGCTTGCGCAACTGAGCGAATTGATGCTGGAAGAGCTGATGGCGGAGCCCAGCGATTGCATCGCAGCCTGGCGCGGAGAGCGCCGTTTCGAGGAAGTGTATCGTCCCGCAGCGCTGCCGGAGGCAGAGCAGGGCGAGCTACCCTTGCGAGATGGTGGAACCTATATGATTACCGGGGGGTTTGGTGGGATTGGACTGACCCTGGCGCAAGACCTGGTGCGAAGCCATGGCGCAAGGATAGTGCTTGTCGCACGGACTGCCTTGCCGCCGCGATCGGACTGGGAGGCTTATAAACTCCGGCAAGGCGGACATGATCCGGTTTCCCGACGGATTGCCGCTGTGGAGCGGCTCGAGAGCCTCGGTGGGCAGGTGATGGTCGTCGTTGCGGATGTCTCGAATGTCGAGGAGATGCGCGGCGCATTGGAGCAGATCCAAATGCGTTTCGGCGAGGTGAACGGGTTGATTCATGCCGCGGGCGTGATTGCAGACGCGCCGATCGCCGGCAAAACGCCGGATCAGATCGAAGACGTGTTTACCCCCAAGATACACGGGACGGAAGTTCTGAGCAGGCTGTTTCCGGATGGATCGCTCGATTTCATGGTGCTTTTCAGCTCCAGCTCGACGGCCACAGCGCCTGTCGGCCAGGTCGACTATGTCGCGGCGAATGCGTTTCTGAATGCCTTTGCCGAAGCCAGAAGGGGTGGCAGAACGCGCGTTCTTTCTCTGGGGTGGGGGATATGGAACGAGGTCGGAATGGCGGCGGAATCGCTTGGCCAGACTGGTGAAACACCCGATATCGAAGAGCGGCGGATTGATGCTCCATTGATCGACATCGCGAGTTTCGACAAGAGGGGAAGTCGCCTGTTCAAGACGGGCTTGAGCACTGACCTTTGGGTGCTTGATGAGCACCGAACCAAGCAAAACAAAGCGGTGATGCCCGGCACTGGTTATATCGAGATCGCGGCACAGGCGCTTGCAGCGCAGGGGGAAGGGACAAGCTTCGAACTGCGCGATCTGCATTTCCTGCGCGCGCTCGAGGTTTCGGATGATGCCGCACGCGAGATGCGTGTGACGTTGGAAAGAAGTGAATCTGGCTATAACTTCAAGGTACAGTCAAGCCGGAACGTCGGCGTCGACGTCGGCTTCGAAACCAATGTGAGGGGCGAGCTACACCTTATCGAGATGACGCAACCGCCGGCGCTTGACATCCAGTCGATTGCTGAGCGGTGCGCCGAGCACCGCCTCGCTGACGAAGGCCGGACACTTCGTTCGCCCCAGGAAGAGCATCTGAACTTCGGGCCGCGCTGGCGCACGCTCAAGGAGACAACTCTGGGCCGAAAAGAGGGGCTGGCGCGGCTGATCCTGCCGCAAGTGGCGCATGAAGACGGATGCATTCTCCACCCGGGCTTGATGGACTTGGCAACTGGCTGGGCGATGGAGCTGATCGAGGGCTACAAGCCGAGCCATCTTTGGGTGCCGGTTTCCTATGCGTCCCTCAGGGTCTACCGCGGCTTGCCCAGGGAATGTGTCTCCTGGGTGCAGAATGCCGGGCGAAACATCGCCGAGCAGGGGGTGGCAAGTTTCGACATCGTTCTTTGTGATACCACGGGTGAGGTCTGTGCCGAGGTCACGGGCTTCTCGATCCGCCGCTTGGAGGCTGCCGAAGAGTTCGCGGTTGCCCCGTCCGGGTCCGATGGCCTGGAGTATCCGCAAAAGGCGACTGAACGGGACCTCTCGCCAGCGGAAGAGCGGTTGCGCGAGAACCTGTTGCAAGGAATACGGCCCCATGAGGGCGCCGAAGCCTTCCGGCGGGCTCTTGCATCTCGACGAAACAGGTTGTTTGTCTCTTCGCTTGATCTTGAGGGGCTTGTTGCGCAGGCGCAAGCCAACGCAGCGAAGCCTGCCAGCGCCGAGAAGAAATTTCAGCGCCCTGATCTTGATAGCGACTACCTTGCACCCAACGGGCCGATCGAGGAAAGACTCGCAGAGGTCTGGAGTGGGTTACTGGGCGTTGAAAAGGTTGGTGCTGACGACAACTTCTTTGATCTTGGCGGGCACTCCCTGATTGCGGTGCGGCTATTTGCGCAGATCAGAAAAACCTTTTCGGTCGACTTCCCGATATCCGTTTTGTTCGAAGCGCCTACAATTCGAAAATGTGCGCAGATGATTGCCGATCATGGAGGCGGGGGCCAGCTCGACAAACGAGCGGAACCCGGCAGAGATCATGCCGAACCCTCCAAGCGTCGCTTCACCCATCTCGTGCCCATGCATCAGGGCGAGGGCGGCCCGCGCAGGCCGTTCTTCCTCGTCGCCGGAATGTTCGGAAACGTCCTCAACCTGCGCCATCTTGCGCATCTGCTGGGTGCCGACAGACCATTCTATGGGCTGCAGGCGCGCGGGCTTTATGGCGAACAGGAACCTCACAGGACTATCCCGGAAGCGGCAAGGGACTATATCGAGGAGATCAAGCAAGTGCAGGCGGAGGGTCCATACATTCTGGGCGGCTTCTCCGGAGGAGGCATCATCGCCTTGGAGATAGCGCAGCAGCTTCAGGCTGCTGGTGACGAGGTATTGATGCTCGTTATGCTCGATACCCCCTTGCCTCGGCGCCGCGATCTCACAACAACCGACCGGATTATGATACAATTGCACGAGCTTCGTTCGGGCGGTATGCTTTATCCATTCAAATGGGCGGCAAGGCGCATCGCCTGGGAGTTCAAAAAACGGTCCGACCCGAAACCCCGGGAGCTGGAGAACTCAGAAACGACGTTTCACAATTCGGAAGTAGAAGCGGCTTTCCTCGAGGCAATTGCCGCCTACGAGTTGGAGTCTTGGGCTGGCCCTCTGGCCCTTTTCCGGCCGCCGCTTGAAGGCAAGTGGACCGTGTCGGGCGGTGCGATGGTCTCAAGCGAGCGGAGCTATGTCACGCCTGACAATGACTGGACGGCGCATGCTCCGCTCATCTCGATCTATGAGGTTCCGGGTGACCATGACTCGATGGTTCTGGAGCCCAATGTTCGTGTTCTTGCGGCGAGACTGAAGCGATGCATCGAGGATGCGGAAAATCCAGCCACGCGAGCGGCTCGAGTCGCTGCGATGCCCCAGTCTGAGCGGGAGGCGAGTTGATATGAGAGAGCCCAGCCTGCTTGCGATCGTACTCAACTACCGCACGCCCGACATGACGCTTAAGGCGGCTGGCGCTGCCCGTGACGCGCTTGACGGGCTCAATGCCGAGCTTGTGATCGTCGACAACCAGAGCGCGGATGGATCTTTCGAGAAGATGACGTCACATGTTGTCGAGCAGGGGTGGGACATTCGTGTGCTGCAATCCGGTCGGAACGGTGGGTATGGAGCCGGCAACAATTTCGGCATACTCACCGGGCTATCGGACGGCACACGTCCTGATTACTATTACATCCTGAATTCTGATGCCTTTCCCGCAAGGAATGCAGTGAGCCTTTTGAAGGACTACCTTGTTGCGAATCCTTCCGTCGGCTTTGCTGGGAGCTATATTCACGGACCGGATGGAGAGGCCCATGTTAGCGCCTTTCGGTTTCCGACAGCCCTCGGCGAGTTGGAGGGTGCCGCGCGTTTAGGCCCTCTTTCGAAGTTGCTTCGAAATCATGTCGTGCCTTTGCCGGTACCCGATGAGACTGTCATGGTGGATTGGCTCGCCGGTGCCAGCCTGATGATGCGGGCTGAAACGCTCGAACAGATCGGGCTTTTTGATGAAGCTTTCTTTCTCTATTTCGAGGAAACTGACCTCTGCATGAGAGCGGCAAGAGCCGGTTGGGCAACGGTATACCTGCGAGAAAGCGAGGTGGCGCATATCGGTTCGGTCTCGACCGGCATGAAGAATTGGGCGCGGGTGCCGGGATACTGGCTTGACAGCCGATGGCACTACTTCACCAAGAACCACTCGCGCGCCTATGCAAGCTATGCCACGGCGTTGCACCTTATCGGAGGCATTTTTTACAGGATCAGGCGTTTGACCGAGAGGAAGCCCGCACATATGACACCGCTTTTTCTTTACGATATGTTCGGGCACGCGCTGCGCTCCTTGTTTGCCAGCAGGGTATCTCCGGATGTGCCCCATGTGCGCGCAGCAAGAGGAGAGACCTCATGAGTATGTCCGCTGTTATCATCGGCCATGAGAGCCTTGCTCTGCAGTGCGCCCGCAAATGGCGCGAGATGGGGCATGAGATCAGAGCGGTTGTGACCCGACATGACGGTTTTGCAGAATGGGCGCGTGGCGAAGGTATCGATACATTGATGCCGGGTCCCGGATTGGCCGAGCGTCTTGGTGGCGTCACGGTTGATTGGCTATTTTCTATCGCGAACCTTGATCTGCTCGATGAGAAGACAGTGAGCCTTGCCTCACGCGGTGCCGTCAATTTTCATGATGGGCCACTGCCGCGCTACGCGGGGCTCAATGCACCGGTCTGGGCCCGGCTTGCCGGCGAAGAGGTTCATGGGATTACCTGGCATCTTATCGAGGCTGGCGTGGATACGGGCGATATCATTTTGCAATCCACGTTTGACATCGCGCAGGATGACACGGCCCTTGCGCTCAACACGAAGGCCTATGAAGCAGCACTGCGCAGCTTTGACGAACTGATTGCCGCCCTGGGCCGCGACAAGTTGCCCAGAGCCGTGCAGGATTCATCTCAGCGCAGCTACTTCGGTAAATACAAGCGCCCCGAAGCCTTTGGCTTGATAGACTTCAATCAATCTGATCAAGCGATCCTGGCGCTCGTGCTCGGACTGGATCATGGGCCGTATTTCAACCCTTTGACGGTGCCGCGCATCGAGACCTCTGGTGGCATCATTGCCGTGAAGTGCGCGATACCCTCCGGCTTGCCCAAGCCTGAAACGGTGCCAGGGACGGTGCTTGACGTGAGCGCGCAATCACTGACCGTGGCGACCAGTGGCGCCCCCGTTGTTCTAAAAGATATGTGTTTTCTTTCAGGCGAGGTGCTGGCGCCAGGAGATTTGTTCTCCAAGGGGGATGTCATCGCATCGGTCTCTTCGGACCGGCGCGAAATGCTTGATGCGGTGCAAGCGAAGGCGGTGAAAGGTGAAGCTATCTGGCGGGATGCGTTCCAATCATACTCTCCGTTGCAGATACCTGAGACAGCTCGGGAGGGCAAAGCCAAACGCTTTGTGCAACAGCCACTTGATCTGCCTTCCGAGTTGAAGTTCAAGGAGTTGGTGCGCCGTCTCGCCGGGTTGGCCCGCGGGCTGAGCGAGGGCGAGTGCGCTGATATCGCCTTTGCAGCGGCCGGACGGCCTGAAGCCTGCGACCATGTGAGCGGATGGGTGCCGCTGCGCATGAGCGGTCAGTTTTCAGAAGACTACGACACGGCTTGCAACCACCCTGTATTCAACTTGGATTTGCCGCTGCGTGACCCGGAAATCGAGGCTGTAACCGCGCCGGCACTCGGCGCATCGGAGGACGGATCGCCAATAGAAGAGTGTGCGCTAACGCTTGGACCTGAGACGATTACCTATGATGCAGAGCGCGTTAGCGCCCCCCTGGCAGCAGTCTGGGCAAGGCGCATTGAACATCTGGCGCGCCTCGATCAGCCGGGAGATGACCCGGGAGACCGGCGGCTGATACCGGAAGCCGAAATCAATGATATCGTGGAAGTCTGGAACGACACCGACAGGCCTCTCGAGGCTGAACGGCTCGTGCACGAACTGATCGAAGCTCAGGTCGAAAGGACACCGGACGCGACGGCTCTTGTCTTTGAAGCCGAAGAGCTGAGTTATGCGGAATTGAATGAGAGAGCCAACAACGCAGCCCATGTTCTGCGCGATATGGGCGTCGGGCCGGGAACGCTCGTTGGTCTGGCGGTGCATCGTGGCCCGGGGCTCCTCATCGGCGCACTTGCGGTCTGGAAGGCGGGGGGTGCATATGTTCCGATTGATCCTGTCTATCCCAGCGACCGGATCGCGCTCTATATCAACGACAGCGCCGCATCTGTCATCGTGACCGAAAGCAAACTCGCAGGGAGCCTGCCTGTCGGCACTGCACAAGTTCTTGAATTGGACCGCAACCCTCGGCTCGTTGAAGCATCAACGGAGAATCCGGTTTCCGAAGCGCAGCCCGATGATCTGGCCTATGTGATCTACACCTCCGGGTCTACCGGGCGGCCCAAGGGCGTCATGGTGGAGCATCGTAACGTGACGAACTTCTTTTCCGCGATGGACGAGCGCGTCGCACAAGAAGAAGGTTCCGTGTGGCTGGCGGTGACATCACTGTCGTTTGATATCTCGGTTCTGGAGCTCTTCTATACTCTTGCGAGGGGTATCAAGCTCGTTCTTGCCGGAGACGAAAACCGCACCCTCATATCTGGTGAGCGAATTTCGCTGCCTGAAAAGAACATGGATTTCGGGCTGTTCTACTGGGGAAATGACGATGGCCCCGGCAAGCGAAAGTATCACCTGCTTCTCGAAGGCGCGAAATTCGCCGATACGAATGGCTTCAGTTCGATCTGGACGCCTGAACGCCACTTTCACGCCTTCGGAGGCCCATACCCCAACCCCTCCGTGACCGGAGCAGCAGTCGCCGCCGTGACAGAAAACATATCCGTGCGGTCCGGTTCCTGTGTTGCGCCGTTGCACCATCCTCTGCGCATTGTCGAAGAATGGGCCGTGATAGACAACCTCACCGAAGGACGAGCGGGGCTTGCCATCGCGTCCGGCTGGCAGCCAGATGACTTTGTTCTGCGCCCTGAGAACGCGCCTCCAGAGAACAAGCCTGCGATGTATGAAGCGATCGAGACGATCCGCAAGTTATGGCAGGGGGAAGCGGTGAGTTTCGACAATGGCTCGGGCAAGAGCGTTGACGTCATTACTCAGCCGCGCCCGGTGTCTCCTGATATTCCCATATGGTTGACGACTGCGGGCAACCCGGCAACTTGGCGGGAAGCTGGCGAGATTGGTGTGAACGTGCTGACGCATCTCTTGGGGCAGTCGATTGATGAGGTTGGAGAGAAGGTCAAGATTTACCGAGAAGCCCTTGAAAAGGCAGGGCACAATCCGGATGAATATGATGTGACGCTGATGCTGCACACCTTCGTTGCACCAACACGGCAAGAGGCACGGGAA
Source organism: Lentibacter sp. (assembly GCA_041686165.1). Classification (GTDB taxonomy): domain Bacteria; phylum Pseudomonadota; class Alphaproteobacteria; order Rhodobacterales; family Rhodobacteraceae; genus Lentibacter. Next base: position 4,065 of record JAWLEL010000005.1, on the reverse strand, counting down.
ACAGCGCGCCAGCCGATGAAGGATTATCTCAATGCCGCGGCCGGCTTGATCAAGCAATATGCCTGGGCCTTTCCGGCGTTCAAGAAGCCGGAGGGTGTAAACAACGCCTTCGACCTTGATCTCGATATCCTCGCGCCTGACGAGCTCGACGCGATCTTGGACTTTGCCTTCGAGCGGTATTTCGAAGAGAGCGGCCTGTTCGGGACAGTTGATGACTGTCTCGCAAAGGTGGAGCAACTCAAACGTATCGGCGTGGATGAAATCGGATGCTTGATTGACTACGGGATTGCACCGGACATTGTGCTCGAGGGGCTCAAACCCTTGGCCGAAGTCGTGCGCTTGGCCAACCAGGAAGGCGGTGTGAGTGAAGGGGATTATTCGCTTGCGGCCCAGATCGTGCGCCATGGCGTAACGCATCTTCAATGTACGCCGTCCCTCGCCAGAATGATGGTTGCAAACGATGAGAGCCGGTTTGCCCTGTCCCGGGTCAAACATCTCATGTTGGGGGGGGAGGCTCTCCCGGGCGGCCTGGTAGCTGAGATTCGAAGCGCGACGGAAGCGAGTATCGAAAACATGTATGGCCCGACCGAAACAACCATTTGGTCGACGACTGAGACCGTTGGAGTGGTCGAAGACACGACGAATATCGGACGGCCTGTTGCCAATACGCAAGTGTATGTTCTTGATGATGATGGCGGAATCTGTCCGATTGGAGTGGCTGGGGAGCTGTACATCGGGGGGGCAGGTGTGACACGGGGCTATTGGCACCGCAACGATCTGACTGCTGACCGTTTCGTCGACAACCCGCATCATGGCGGGCGGATGTATCGTACCGGTGATCTGGCACGTTGGCGCAGCGATGGAAAACTGGAGTTCCTCGGGCGCGCAGATACACAGGTCAAGCTTCGCGGCTACAGAATAGAGTTGGGGGAGATCGAGGCACGCTTGCACGAACAGCCCGGTGTTCGCCAGGCGGTAGTCGTAGCCAAGGGGCAGAGTGAAAGCGATATGCGTCTTGTGGCCTATGTGATTGCAGAGGGAAGCATTGATGACTCCCGTTTGCGTGCGAACCTTCTGAATACACTTCCAGAATTCATGGTGCCCCAAAAATTCGTGCAGGTGAAAGAATTCAAGCTCACGCCCAACAAGAAGATCGATCGAAATGCCTTGCCAGAGCCGGTATCGGCGCCAGCGCGATCCGCGCGGACGGTGCATGCTGATGCGAACGTCGATGGCATCATGGCGGAGGTTTCAGATGTCTGGCGAAGAGTGCTTGGTGTGGACAATATAGCTAGCTCTGACAACTTCTTCGACTTGGGCGGACACTCTTTGCTCGCGGTACAGGCCCATCGTGAGATCAGGGATCTGTGCACTGTGCCGCGCTTGTCGATCACGGATATCTTTCGCTTCCCAAAGCTTGAGGCGCTGTGCGGCCGCGTGAGTGAGCTTGGTGCCAGTGTCAGTAGCAAGCAAGCAGATACCCCGCGCCCGTCTACAAACCCCAAGACAAGTCCATCGCCAGATGAGACCATGTCGCGTCGTCGGCGGATGCGCGCGAGGAGAGAGATTGCCCGGGCCTCATGAGGCGACCTGTTTCGCGTCAGAGCAGGGCATGCTCCGCGCTCCGCCAAAAGCAGTGTTTCAGGTTTTTGGCGGAACGCTTTAACTTCGGGATCCGCTTTGTTCACAGGGCGGCAGTCTCTAGGTTGGAAACGCTCAGTTTCTCGCAAATATGGGAAATATGTGGCAAAATCGGGCCGAAAGACTTAAATTGTCTCGGGAGCGGAGCAGGCGCGCTGGGCGCATGCCGAGTTTGATTTTCAGCAGAATTCCTGCGGGGGCAGGGAATGGTGCCGGTTTTTGGAGTTGGGCATGGGCCAGATCCACTCGATTGGTGACTTCTTTCGTATGGTGCGTCGGCGTTTCTGGCTGATAGCGCTTGTGCTCGTACTTGGCATTCTTGTTTCGGTCTTCTTGGCGCTCGAGAAACAGAAAATTTACGAAGCGACGGCTGTTGCACAGATCGAGTCTCCGATCATCGTTGATGCCGACGCCGGGCGCGCAGGTGCAAGTACCTCCATTGAACGCAGACTTCGGCTGCTGGAGCAGCAGATTATGGCGCGTGATAATCTCGTCGGTGTGATCAAGAAGTTTGATCTTTATTCGGGCGCAGAAATGTCGATGGGCATGAAGGTCTCGACACTGCGCGAATCTGCAAGTCTCGTTCAAATCACGGATCCGAATGCTGGGTGGGGCGCGCAGCGTGTCCCGACGGGTATGCTCATTACAGTATCGGATACTGATCCTGACACGGCGGCGTTGCTGGCGAACGAATTTCTTCAGAATCTTCTGGACCTCAACAACCGCCGACAATCGGCCGCAGCATCCGAGCAACTTGCGTTTTTCCGAGCGGAAAGGGAGCGTGTCGAAGAAGAAATCGCGCGCACCGAGACAAGGATCGCAGAATTCAAGGAACAGAACGCTCGATTTCTGCCCGCGGGGATCGCGGGGCAGCGTGACGAGCTGACAGAGCTTCGCAGCACTTTGCTTCAGCTTGACCAGAGGTTGATCGAGCTGGAATCGAATGGAACAAGACAGCGGACATCTGTCATCGAGAGGCAGCGTGCATTGATTTCTGAACAGCAGGAGTTGATCCAAACACGGATTGCAGAGATTGAAGAGGCTTTGGCAACTGCACCGGAGGTTGAGCGGCAGTTCGCGGCATTGCAACGTGAGGAGGAACAACTCGAGCAGGAATACTCTGTGATAACGCAGCGGGCGACCAGTTCCGAGATGAGTCAAGCTCTTGAAAACCAGAACCAGTTTGAGCGTATCGAGATTCTTGAAACAGCGTTGGTCCCGGAGAATCCGGTTTCGGGGAGCCGAAAGAAAATGGTGCTGATCGGTGCGTTCGCATCGGGTTTTCTGGGTTTGGTGCTGGCCTTCTTGTTGGAAATGCTACGCCCCGTCATTCGCACAAAGGCTCAACTCGAGCGCCAGTTGAACGTAAAGGCCGTCGTCGCGATACCGCGTATCGAGACGCCGCGCGGGCAGAGCCGGAAGAAATTTCGGCAAGCCGCATTTCTTGTTGGGATGCTCGCGGCAATATCGCTCGCCTACAGTCTTCTCAAAGATGGTTGGAGCGTATTGATCAACCTGTTTCAACGCCAGTTCGCCTCGTGAGCAAGAGCGATCAGTGGCCATAGCCATAGCTGTAGTCGGTCCCGTCTTCCCCTTCGGCCTGGTTCAGGACCACGCCCAGAAGAGGCACGTCCTCGCCCAACCGACGCATCACTTCGCGAACCTCTTCGGGCTGCGTCTCTCCGCCGCCCACGACCATCAGGATACCATCGAAGTGAGGTCGAAACGCGATCACATCGTCGAATGCGAGAGCAGGGGGCATATCAAAAAGTACAATGTCAGGGGACATTTCCGCCATCATGCGATCAAGACTTTCACCGGTCGAAGGCTCCTGAGCCAGCTCCGCTGCATAGGGTTCAATCACGTCATTCGTGCCAATTGCGAGACTCGGACCGATGTTCAGGTCGTTATGGTCGAACCTGACCAAGGCATCGTCCGGCGGCACCATGCCGCGCAGAAAGTCACCCATCTTTCCGGGGCGTGTGTCGCCAATGACTTCTGCGACTGAAGGGTTTCGCATGTCGAGATCAAGCAGGATGGTACGGCTCGCTTCGTAGCGAGATAGTGAGATTGCCAAGTTGACGGCGGTGAATGTCTTGCCGCAATTGCGAGAGGGCGAGGTGATGGCTACGCGCTTCCAGCCATGCTCGAGCAAGGTTTGAACAAGGCGCGTGCGCAAGACATCGAAAACGGCATGAGCAGGTTCGTTTCGGCTTGCGGTAATCACGAGATTGCGCTCGAGATGCGGCACGTCAACGGGCACGACATCGAGCAACTCCCATTTGTCGACCGGTTCCTCAACGGGTTCGCAACCGGGGGCTTCTTTGTAGGCCGCCCGGAGCTTGTTCTGCAGTGACGGATTCTCAGGCGGTGAGTCGTTCCCTGGTGTGTCGACGACATCGACACGCGGCGTTTGTCTCGAGC
>JAWLEL010000206.1:0-5213 GCA_041686165.1 Lentibacter sp. | reverse complement strand
GCGCGCGGCCATTTTCCGTCATCAGCCCCACCAGCTTTCCATTGGCCGAAATCAACACGTCCGGGCGTTCGGTCTGCGCCCAAAAAACGAAGGCAAGCAACACAGGGAAAACTCCCGCAAGCCTTATGCGCCCCTTCCAGAGCACAAGCGCCAGAAACCCGAGGGCAAGCAGAACCAGGACGCTCGGGTCAGGCGCGACAACAGTTCCACGCGCACCGTCCAGCCCGGCGACATACGCCGCCACACCAAGGATCCAGGCCACACCGAACTCCATGATCAAGAAAGCCAGCGGCGCAAGCCCGATGGGGTAGAGCAGGATTGCCATCACCGCTGAAGGCACGACAAGCGCGCCCATGAGCGGCACCGCGGCCAGGTTGGCCAACAAACCGTAGTGGGCAAAATGGTTGAAATGCGCCGCCGCAATAGGGGCCGTCGCAAGACCCGCGACAGCGGAGGAGATGAACACGGTGCTGATCGGTTTGATCCAGCGCGGTCCAAGCGGAAGTTTCCAGTCGCGCAAGAGCGCAAAGACGCTCACCAGCGCAGTGGTCGCCGCGAAGGACATCTGAAAGCCCGGACCGAGCAGGACTTCGGGCCGGATCGCCAGAACGATCAGAGCCGCCGTCGCGACCGAGCGCAAGCTGAAGACGCGCCGCTCGAAGAACACCGCGCCAAGCGCGACGGTCGCCATGATGAAGGCGCGCTCCGTGGCCACTGACCCGCCGGAGAGCAGAAGATAACTGAATGACGCAAGCAACGCGACGACCGCCGCGGTCTTCCGCGCCGGGAGCCTGTTGCGCGTGACCGAGGAGAGAACAAGCCCATAGCGTGTCATCGCGTAGACGAAACCGCTGAGCAGCCCCATGTGCAGGCCGGAGATTGCCAGCAGATGGGCAAGATTCGTGTGCCGCAGGTTTTCGACCGTCTCCCGGCTCATGCCCGAGCGATCCCCCGTCATGATCGCAGCGGCGAAGGCTCCAGGCTCTCCACCGATCTCGGCGCGCACATACGCGGCAAAGGCGTAGCGTGCCTGCACGATAGGCTTTTGCCGCCCTGCGGGCTCGATCAGCATGACGGGGGTTCGCGTGTAGCCGACAGCCCCGAGCTTCAGGAACCATGCATGACGCTGGAAATCGAACCCTCCGGGTTCCACGGGGCCGTTCGGCGCGGAGAGATGTCCAGTCAGCATGATGGTGCTTCCGGCCACGGGCTCTGCCGAGGCCGCGCGCCCGTGCAGCGAAACCCGCACATGGCGTGGCGTGTCATCTGGTGCCACCCTGTCAAGCTTCACCTCGTCGAGCGTCAGGCGCATCGCATCGCTGGAGGAGCGGTCGATATGAATGATGCGGCCCTCCACAGGCCCATAATAGCGCCAGTCCAGAACCGGGCCGGCGACCCAATGCGCCTTTGCCCCTGCAAGCAGGAACCCGCCAGCCATCAGAGCCACCCCGCCAAGCAAGGGCGCGGTGGCAGACGGCTTGCGCACAGCGGCCCAGGCAAAAAGCGCCATGAGCCCCAAGGCCCCCGCGAAAACGTGCAGCCCCGGCTCATTCTTGAGCGAGAAATAAAGCCCGATGCCAAGCCCGAGCGCGACGGGCGCCCACGGATAAAGATGCCCCCGCTGCTCCAGCAGCAAAAGCTCCAGCTTCGCGGTCAGCGCCATGGCTTGTCCTTAGAGCGTCCGTTGATTAGACAGGCCTCGAGCCTAGCCGTCCCATGGTTACCGAAAGGTTAATTCTCTCATGTCCCAACAGGTCGTTACCCGGATCGCGCCTTCGCCGACGGGCTTCATGCATATCGGCACGGCACGCACCGCGCTGTTCAACTGGCTCTACGCGCGCGGACGCGGCGGCAAGTTCCTCCTGCGCATCGAGGATACCGACCGCGCGCGCTCGACCCCCGAGGCGACGGAGGCGATCTTGCGCGGCATGGACTGGCTCGGCCTCGATCACGATGGCGAGGTGGTCAGCCAGTTCGCGCGCTCGGAGCGTCACGCGGAGGTCGCCCGCCAGCTGCTGGCCGAGGGAAAAGCCTACAAGTGCTTTGCCACGCAGGAAGACATCCAGGCCTTCCGCGAGGAGGCTCGTGCCGCTGGCAAGAGCACCCACTATCGCTCGCCCTGGCGCGATGCTGACCCGGCGACGCATCCCGATGCGCCCTTCGTCATCCGCATCAAGGCCGGTGTCTTCGTCGCAGACATCTTCACCGACAGCGTTCAAGGAGACGTCGCAGTTCACCCTCATCTATTGGACGATATGATCCTACTTAGATCGGATGGCAGCCCGACTTACATGCTTGCTGTGGTCGTTGATGACCACGACATGGGAATTACGCACGTCATTCGCGGTGATGACCACCTATCAAACGTGCCGCGGCAATTGATGATCTACAACGCGATGGGCTGGGAGCCGCCCGTCTATGCCCATATTCCGCTCATCTACGGCCCGGACGGCAAGAAGCTCTCCAAGCGCCACGGCGCGACGGGCGTCGAGGAATACCAGCAGATGGGCTATCCGGCCTCCGGGATGCGCAACTACCTTGCAAGGCTGGGCTGGAGTCATGGAGATGACGAGTTTTTCACCGACGCACAGGCGAAAGACTGGTTCGACTTGCCCGCGATCGGCAAGGCTCCCGCCCGGTTCGACTTCAAGAAGCTCGACAACCTGTGTGGGCAGCATATTGCGGCGACCGACGATGCTGCGCTGCTGCATGAGCTCCAAGCCTACCTGGCAGCAACTGGCAAGCCCCTGCTGCCGGATGCAAAAATTCCGCTTTTCCAGGCCGCCATGCCACATCTCAAGGAACGCGCCAAAACCTATGGCGAACTTATTGAAAAAGCTGAGTTCATCATGGCAGATCGCCCGATCCAACCTGATGAAAAGGCCGCCAAATCCCTGGATACGGTATCCCGTGGCATACTCAAAGAATTGACGCCGCATCTGCAAAATGCTAGCTGGTCTCGACCAGACCTTGAAGCGCTGCTCAACGGGTTTGCCGAGGAGCAAGGCACCAAGTTCGGCAAGCTCGCCGCGCCCTTGCGCGCAGCTCTCGCCGGACGCGCCGCGACACCCAGCGTATTCGACATGATGCTGGTTCTTGGTCGGGACGAGGCGATCGCCCGTATAGAAGATGCCGCGGCTTGAGAAGGCCTTGACCTTCTGAGAAGCCTTAAGAGTAGGATACCCCCGAAAGCGATCCGCGCCCGGGACTTTGGAGGACTAGGCCAGATGACAGACAGCACCAAAACCGCGACACTCACGATTGACGGCGAAAGCTACGAACTGCCAGTGTATGAGCCTACGGCAGGTCCGGACGTGATCGACATTCGCAAGCTCTACGCGCAAGCCGGCGTTTTTACATACGATCCCGGCTATACATCGACGGCCTCCTGCGACAGCACGATCACGTTCATCGACGGTGGCAAGGGCGAGCTTCTGCATCGCGGCTATCCGATCGATCAACTCGCCGAGAAATCCCACTATCTCGAGGTCTGCTTCCTTCTTCTCTATGGTGAGCTTCCAACGGCGGCGCAGCTTGAAGACTTCGAAAACCGCGTCACGCATCATACGATGATCCATGAGCAGATGCATAACTTCTACCGTGGTTTCCGCCGCGATGCGCACCCCATGGCGACCATGGTCGGCGTCGTCGGTGCCATGTCGGCCTTCTATGCCGACAGCGCGGATGTGAACGATGAATGGCAGCGTGAAGTCGCCTCGATCCGCATGATCGCCAAGATGCCGACGATCGCGGCCATGGCCTACAAGTATTCTGTCGGTCAGCCTTTCGTCTATCCGCGCAACGATCTCGATTATGCCTCGAATTTCCTGCACATGTGCTTCGCCGTGCCGGCCGAGGAATACATCCCCGACCCGATCCTGAGCCGCGCGATGGACCGTATCTTCACGCTCCATGCCGATCACGAGCAGAACGCCTCGACATCGACAGTGCGCCTCGCGTCCTCTTCTGGTGCCAACCCCTTTGCCTGCATCGCGGCGGGCATCGCCTGTCTCTGGGGCCCCGCCCACGGCGGCGCCAACCAGGCCTGCCTCGAAATGCTCAAGGAGATCGGCACGGTCGACCGTATCCCCGAGTTCATCGCGCGCGCCAAGGACAAGGATGACCCTTTCCGCCTGATGGGCTTCGGGCACCGTGTCTACAAGAACACGGACCCGCGCGCCAAAGTTCTCAAGCAGTCGGCTGATGAAGTGCTCGAGCTTCTGGGTGTCGAGAACAACCCGACACTCGAAGTGGCGAAGGAACTGGAACGCGTGGCGCTCAATGATGAGTATTTCATCGAGAAGAAGCTCTTCCCGAATGTCGATTTCTATTCAGGGATCATCCTCGAAGCCATGGGGTTCCCGACGTCGATGTTCACCCCGATCTTCGCGATCTCGCGCACCATCGGCTGGATTTCGCAGTGGAAGGAACAGTTTGAAGATCCGCAGCAGAAAATCGGCCGCCCGCGCCAACTCTATCTTGGCGAGACTGAGCGTAGCTACACCGACGTCGAGAATCGCAGCTGACCACTTTTAATGTCTTCGAAGCAAAAGCCCGCCCTGCGCGGGCTTTTTTCGTTCAGAGGTGCCGCGGCTCACCGTTTTTTTGCAAGAAGCTTTAACTAAATTCTCAACGTCTTCCATCATCCTGGCGTCAGCTTTGGAAAGGAGACAGGATGGCATTCTTGGCAATGGCGATTTTGATGGGCGCGGCTTTGGCGGGACTGGCCGCCGGAGACGCGGCAGCGGAAGAAGGCAGCCCGGAGGCGGAGCGATACGAAGGCACAGAAAACGACGAGCGCTTCCATGGCGCTGGCGGGAACGATCTCATTCACGGGCATGCCGGCGATGATACGCTCTCGGGCGGCGCGGGCAATGACTGGCTCATCGGATCGGATGGCAATGATTCCCTGATTGGCGGCAGCGGGGATGACGTGATCGTGGGAGGCGCAGATACCGATACGATCGACGCAGGTGGCGGCAACGATTTCGTCGAGTCCGCCAATGTGATCGACGAGACCGAACTCGATGCCTCAGCGCGCGATGCCGACCGTTTTTCCGACATCTCGTTCTCCTATGATCTGCCCGGTGCCTCGGATGCCGGAGATCTCGTGGATCTCGGCGTCGGAGACGACACGGTGGTCCTTGGCTCGGACGACAGCCTGACAGGAGGCGACGGCGCAGATATCATCACCCTCGGCGACTGGATCGAGC
>JAWLEL010000004.1:0-23018 GCA_041686165.1 Lentibacter sp. | reverse complement strand
GCAGTGCACGACATGGTAGACAAGATCAGGGAGCTGAGCTGTGATGGCGCCAACCGAGACTAGTATGCTCGTGAATGGCCAATGGCGACCCCGGCAGGATTCGAACCTGCAACCTGCCCCTTAGGAGGGGGCTGCTCTATCCAGTTGAGCCACGGGGCCGCTTGGCGCCGTGTTTAGCCGCTTCGAGGAGGGGTGTCAGCCCCAAACACGCTTGCGGGGGCTCTGGTGGCTGCGCTAGCATGCACTGCGCCTGGAAAGGATAAGAATTTCGTGACACAGAACCCAAGCCGCCCGCTTACGCTTCGTGACGTATCCGAGGCGTCGGGTGTTTCGGAGATGACTGTAAGCCGCGTGCTGAGAAACCGCGGTGACGTGTCAGATGCGACGCGGGCCAAGGTTCTCGAGGCGGCCGGGCGGCTCGGTTACGTGCCCAACAAGATCGCCGGAGCTCTGGCCAGCCAGCGGGTCAACCTGATCGCCGTGATCATCCCCTCGATGAAGAACATGGTCTTTCCCGAGGTGCTCTCGGGAATCACATCGGTGTTGGAGGACAGCCCTCTTCAGCCGGTCGTGGGGATCACCGACTACTTGCCTGAGAAGGAAGAGAAGGTGCTTTACGAGATGCTATCGTGGCGGCCTTCCGGCGTGATTATTGCGGGGCTCGAGCATTCCGAAAAGGCGCGGGTGATGCTGGGAGCGTCAGGCATTCCCGTCGTCGAGATCATGGATGTGGATGGTGAGCCCGTGGATACGGCCGTGGGGATTTCGCATCGTGCGGCAGGCCGCCAGATGGGCGAGGCCATCGCGCGCGACGGGCACAAGCGCATTGCTTTTCTAGGGACGAAAATGCCGATGGATCACCGCGCGCGAAAACGGTTCGAAGGGTTTACCGAGGCGCTCGCCAAGGCGGGTGTCGAGATCGCTGACCAGGAGTTCTATTCCGGCGGCTCGGCGCTTCTTAAAGGGCGTGAGATGACAAAGGCCGTTCTGGAGCGCACGCCGGACCTGGATTTTATCTACTATTCGAATGACATGATCGGTGCTGGTGGCATGCTCTATTGCCTCGAAGCGGGAATTGATGTTCCCGGCCAGATCGGGCTTGCGGGGTTCAACGGTGTCGAGCTTCTGAAAGGGTTGCCAAAGCAACTCGCCACGATGGATGCCTGTCGAACGGAGATCGGTGAGAAGGCGGCGCAGATCATATTGGCGCGGGTCGAGGACGAAGCCACCGTCTTTGACCGCAAGATCACGCTCACGCCGCGCATCGATCGCGGGGAGACGATGCGCTGAGAAAAGTCTGCCTTGGAATGGCCTTTCAAGATCATGAGAATGCCTTGTTTCATTAAGGCCGCGGTAAGGGTTGCGGCCTAAGCCTGAGTTCGGGTGAGAAAACAAGGTGGTGGATATGAGCGCACAGAGTAATGTGGCGCCAGTCATCATCAAAAGGAAGAAGAAGATCAGCGGCGGCGGGCACCATGGCGGCGCCTGGAAAGTTGCCTATGCCGACTTCGTGACCGCCATGATGGCGTTCTTCCTGCTGATGTGGCTGCTCAACGCAACAACGGAACAGCAAAGAAAAGGTGTTGCCGACTACTTCAGTCCAACGGTCCCGATCAACCGGATATCCGGAGGTGGCGATGGCAACTTCGGAGGCGATTCCGTATTTTCGGAAATGACCCTGCCTCAGAACGGGACAGGCGCGACGAACGCTCGCCCGACCGAATCCCTGCAGGCGCGCGGTGAAATGGGTCTTCTCGAGGAAGGGGAGGCTTCAAAGGAGGCCGTGGAGCGCGAAGAGGCCGAAGCCTTTGATGAGATCGAGAAAGCCCTTTACGGGCGGGGAGGGGAAAGCCGGGTTTCCGACGAAGCGTTGCAACATATTATTACGCGCGTCACCGACGAAGGGTTGATCGTGGAGATTTTCGACACTGAATCCGCGCCGCTGTTTGGCCCTGGTAGTGCCGAGCCGGGCCCACTATTGCGCGAGTTGGCGGAGGTGATCGCGGATATTTCGGCGCTTGTTGCGAATGATATCGCCATTGGCGGATATACGCGTGCCGAGCCTGTCGTTCTGGAACGCAACCCTGTTTGGAACCTGTCGACCGCTCGGGCTGACGCGATGCGCCTTTTGCTCGAGGAGCAGGATTTGGCGCGCGCACGTATCAAGCGGATGACCGGACATGCCGACAGGAGTCCTGCCGTGAGCAATCCGATGGCGGTCAGGAACAACAGGCTCGAAGTGATTTTCCTGCGCAGTGACAAGTGACTTCGGTGTAGGGAAACCCGTAAAATTTAAACTGTTAGCCAAGTGTTAAGCGGGGTGTCCTAGAACTGCTGATCAACAGAGGTAGATGCAGCAGAAAGGCGTATCCATGACAATTTCCTCTTCGCTCAATGCTGGTGTCGCGGGGCTGACGGCCAATGCGACCCGGTTGGCGACGATATCCGACAATATCTCCAATTCCGCGACTTTCGGCTACAAACAGATGGAAGCGGATTTCCATTCGATGGTGATCTCCTCGACAGGCGGCACCTATTCGGCAGGTGGCGTTCGCTCTACAACGCAGAGGCTTATCGACGAGCGGGGGGCGCTTGTTGCGACATCGAACCCCACGGATCTTGCCGTTCGTGGTCGAGGCTTTCTCCCTGTGGCCAGCAGTTCGGACGTGGCAAGCGGAAACGGGCAGTCGCAGATGCTACTGACGACGACAGGGTCTTTCCGAACTGATTCGGAGGGTTACCTGCGAACCGAGGCGGGTCTTACCCTTCTCGGCTGGCCAGCCGAAGCCGACGGAACGGTGCCGACCTTTCCGCGCGATACTGCAGATGGGCTCGAGCCTGTGCAGATCAATGTGAACCAGTTTTCCGGCGAGCCGACGACCCGTGTCGACCTTGGCGTGAACCTGCCAGCCACATCGACCGAAGCAGGTGCGCCAGGCGACAACCAGGCCCTTTCGGTAGAATATTATGACAACATGGGCACATCGCAGAACCTCGAGATCGAGTTTAGCCCCACGGTGCCGGGCACGGGCACATCGAACGAATGGACCATGACGATCTCTGATTCGGCGACGCCCGGGGTCGTGATCGGAGAATACACGCTGACTTTCGATGACAGTCGCTCCGCGGGTGGAGCGCTGGCCTCGGTTGCGGCGGTCTCGGGCGGACCGTATGACCCGGCGACAGGCGAAGTCGAAGTCAATGTTGCCGGTGGTCCGATGACCCTGGACATCGGTACTATCGGCACCTCTGCAGGCCTGACCCAATTGTCCGACAGCTTCGCGCCCGTCTCGATCTCCAAGGACGGGACGCCCGTGGGCAACATGACTTCTGTCGAGGTCGACTCGAACGGCATGGTGCATGCCTTCTTCGATACGGGCATTACCCGGACGATCTATCAGATTCCACTCGTTTCCCTGCCCAACCCGAACGGCATGGTGGCGCTCGATCAGCAAACGTACCAGCCTTCACCGGAGAGCGGCTCTTTCTTCCTGTGGGATGCGAGTGATGGACCGACCGGCGATATTGTTTCCTCTGCTCTTGAGGAATCGACGACGGATGTCGCTGGAGAATTGACGTCGATGATCGAGACGCAGCGCGCCTATACTTCGAATGCCAAGGTGATCCAGACCGTGGACGAGATGTTGCAGGAAACCGCGAACATCAAGCGCTGAGCTTAAGGAGGGGAGGCCGAGACGCGCGCTCAACTTCCCCCAGACCAGGAAGGTAACGACATGTCACTTTCAGGAGCATTGTCAAATGCGATCACCGGCCTGACTGCGGCTTCGCGTTCGGCACAGATCGTCTCATCGAACCTCGCCAACGCGATGACTGAAGGCTATGGCCGCCGTGAAATCGCACTCGAGGCGCAACATGCCCGTGGCGGTGGTGTGCGGGTGCTTTCTACCATCAGGCATTCGAACCCGACGTTGATAACAGAGTTGCGAGCTGCCCGGGCGGATGAGGCCGCGCAGAATGTCTCATCCGGGTTCTTTGCAAAGCTTGAATCGTTGGTCGGCACAGCGGATAGCGGCGATTCCATATCTGCGAGACTGGCCGATCTAGAGGCGCGCTTCGTTTCGGCAGCAAGCCGTCCTGACCAGGCGGGAAGGCTTGATGAGACAGTGCGCAGCGCAAAGGATCTGGCCCGCAGCCTCAACCGGGCCACACAAGGCATCCAGGACGCGCGCGTTGCAGCCGATAAGCAGATCGCGAAAGGCGTGGCAGGACTCAACAGCAAGCTATCTGAAATCCAGGAGCTGAACGTGCAGATCGCCGGAGGCAGTGTCGCCAAGCGTGATGTATCGGCTCTGCTGGACCAGAGGCAGATCTTGATCGACTCGGTTTCCGAGTGGATCCCGATAAAGGAGATGGAGCGACCCAACCAGAGCGTCGCCCTCTACACGGCTGGTGGCGCGCTACTGGTTGACGGCGAGGCCGCAGAACTTTCTTTCACGCCCGCGCACACCATCGTGCCCCACATGACGCTGACTGGTGGCCACCTGTCAGGAGTCGAGGTGAACGGGGTGGCTGCCGCCATCAATGGTGAGGGCGGTCCCTTGCGCGGTGGCCGGCTTGCGGCGTTGTTCGAGCTGCGCGACAGAGACGCGGTATCGGCGCAGGCCGAACTGGACGCCATGGCCCGTGACCTGGCCGCGCGCTTCCAGACCCCCGGGCTCGACGCCAGTGTTGGCGCGGGTGATCCGGGCCTGTTCACGGATGATGGATCGCAAGTCGCCCCAATCAACGAGATCGGTCTTGCCGGGCGCCTCTCAGTCAACCCTCTTGTCGATGCGGCGCAAGGTGGGGAGAGCCGACGGCTTCGCGACGGGCTTGGCGCGGCCGTGGCCGGACCAGTAGGCAATGCTGCGCAATTGCAGAGTTTTGCCGATGTGCTGTCCGCCCCGCGCCCGGCGAACTCCGGAAGTTTTTCAGGCCAGAGTTTGAGCGCTTCGGAGCTTTCTGCGCAAGTACTCAGCCGTTTTGCCTCTGATCGACTTTCTTCCGAAGCGGAGATGACATTCGCCGCCACCAGAGCATCGGAAGTGGAAACGATGCTTCTGAGTGACGGCGTGGACAGCGATCAGGAGATGCAGAAGTTGATGATGATCGAGCAGGCCTATGCGGCCAATGCGCAGATGATGAAGACAGTCGATGAAATGATGAACACCTTGCTGAGGATGGGTTGATGAGTTCGATGTCTGTCGGTGATCTGGCGCAGTCCGTTTTCCTGCGTCGTCAGAACGCGGAACTGAAGGCGGCCATGGGGCAGCTCACGAAAGAGCTTTCAACTGGCAAGGCTGCGGATGTAAGCGAAAAGGTTCGTGGGGATTTTTCATATGTCGCAGATGTCGAGCACGGACTACGGCTCAACAGCGCCCTGCAGTCCACGGCAACGGAAGCGGAGCTTTTTGCAGGGGCCATGCAAGGCAGTCTCACCCGTGTCTCGAGCAGCCTCGGTGCTTTGGCGGATGCGCTTCTTTCCGTGGGTCAAACAGGCCTTGAATCGACGCAGTCGGGCGTGTCGCGAGCGGCGCGATCACAGATGGAACAGATTGTCTCGGCATTGAACACGGATGTCGCCGGGCGGGCGCTTTTCGCTGGTAACGCGACCGGCGGCGCAGCGCTGGCGACGGCCGATACCATGCTTGACGATTTGAGAACATCACTCGCTGGCGCGGCGACGTTGGCGGATGTGGAAACAGTCGTCAATGATTGGTTCGAGGAGCCGGGAGGCGGTTTCGAGACGTTGGGGTATGTGGGCGGTGCAGAAGATCTGAGTGGGTTTCAGCTTGGCGATGGCGAACGGATCGATCTGAGCATACGAGCTGATGATGGTGCGGTAAGGCAGTCTCTGAAGGCGGCTGCAATGGCCGCTCTGGCGAAGGATGGTGGGCTGACCTTGCCCGTTGAAGTCGAGCGCGGAATGCTGGACACGGCGGCGAGCTGGGCCTTGGGCGCAAAAGAAGAGGTGATCGGTGTGGGTGCTGATCTGGGCTACGCAGAGGCGCGCATCGAAGACGCCAAGGCAAGGCTGGGCGCCGAAGAGAGCAGCCTGAGCCTAGCGCAAAATGAGTTGCTTGGTGCTGACCCCTACGAGACTGTCAGCCAGCTCGAAGAGGTCCAGCTAAGACTTGAAAGCCTCTACACGGCTACAGCGCGCCTTTCTCAACTATCACTCATGAGGTTCATGCAATGAGGTTGATCGCAGTCATATTCGTTTTGATTTCAGTGTCTTGTCGCTTGGCTTACGCCAGTGAAGTCAGGATCAAGGATCTTGTCGAATTTGACGGCGTACGCAGCAACGATCTTGTGGGATATGGTCTTGTGGTTGGCCTGAACGGCACCGGTGACGGCATTCGCAACGCGCCGTTCACTGAGGAGATCATGTCGAACATCCTAGAGCGACTTGGTGTGAATGTGACCGGTGAGCAATATCGGCCGAAGAATGTCGCGGCTGTGTTCGTCACGGCGAAGTTGCCGCCATTTTCACGTGCCGGCTCCAAGATCGACGTCAATGTTTCTGCGATCGGGGATGCCAAGAGCCTTCTTGGCGGAACCTTGATCATGACACCGCTGAACGCCGCTGACGGGGATATCTATGCAGTAGCGCAAGGTACGATCATTGCCGGGGGGGCCGCTGCTGAAGGCGATGCGGGCGCCGTTACGAAGGGTGTGCCGACGGCAGGTGTCATTCCTTCGGGGGCGCAGGTCGAGCGAGAGATCGCATTCGAGCTGTCATCGCTGAATACCTTGCGGCTCGCCTTGCGGGAAGCTGATTTCACAACGGCTGTAAGAATAGAAAAGGCGATCAACAACCGCTTCGGACGGAGCGTTGCCGCGATGCTAGATTCGGGGACAGTTCAGATTGACATTTCGGCTACGGGCCGACGCTCCACCGCCCATGCTTTGGGTGAGATCGAGAATATTCTAGTGCGCCCAGAGCAACGTGCGCGCGTGGTGATTGACCAGCGATCAGGCACGATCGTCATGGGCGAAGATGTCCGTATAAGCCGCGTTGCTGTCAGCCAGGGAGGACTTACCCTGCGTATTGAGGAGGATCCTGTTGCGGTTCAGCCGAACCCCTTCGCAGAAGGCGAAACGGTTGTTGTGCCACGCACGCAAGCCAACATTGAAGAAGAACCCGGCGTCGGTCTCGCGGAAGTCCCCGGGGGAACAACGCTTTCGGAGGTGATCGCGGGGCTCAACGCGCTTGGCGTGCAGCCACGTGACATGATCGATATTCTCAAGAGTATAAAGGCAGCTGGCGCTCTGCATGCAGAATTCGTCGTGCACTGAGCAAGGCTGAGACTCCCTGCGCGCAAGGGGTGGATTTCTTGCGGGGCGTGCCGTCTGGTCCGTCTCAGAGTGGCGCGCGAATGCGCGGCACAACAGCGATGATGCGCGAGATGTCCACCCTGCGACCCGGTGTTTTTACTCGGGTAGTTCGCTTGAAAGTATGATCGGGAAAAACGTACCTTCCGAACACACCCCGAACCAGTTGTCACCGTTATGCTCTCGATGCCGACCAAGCTCAATGAGACGGTAGAAGCTCTTGCGATCTATCCGTGCTTCAAGATTGGCCCGCACGAGCACATAGGGCGAAGGCTCGCCTGACTCCCGATCACGCTCAACGCGGATCGGGGTGTTGGCGCCTGCGCGGGTCTCGTCGCCTACATTGGTCTGGAAGACAAGCACTTGATTCGAACCGCTGCCTTCAACCTCGAAGTCGACGGCAACAAAAGGTACATCCTCTACGGAGATCCCTACTTTTTCGACAGGCGTAACTAGGACATACCTGTCGCCATCTTTTCGCAGAATGGTCGAAAACAGCCGAACGAGCTCGGGCCTGCCTATGGGCGTGCCGAGATAGAACCAGGTTCCGTCGCGAGCGATCATCATGTCAAGATCGCCACTGAAGGGGGGATTCCACTTGTGCACCGGCGGAATTCCGCGCCCTCTGGCTGCCGCGCGCGCCGAGGCTGCAATGCTCTCGGCGGTCAGGCCTCCTTCACTTGGTCTCACGGGATTTTGTCCGTTCATTGTTTTTGCCATTTGCAACTTTGTGTTTAGACTTGGAGCGAACGTAGGGATTCATTTGGAGAATTTCCATGAGCGACGAACAAGATCTTCTCGGTCAGATCGAAGCACTCGAAACGCGGCTTGCCGAGGCCAAGGACCAGATCACGCGTCGGTTCATCGGGCAGGAGCAAGTTGTCGACCTTGCGCTTTCAGCGCTTTTGTGTGGCGGGCATGCTTTGCTTGTAGGGCTGCCAGGTCTTGGCAAGACACGCCTCGTGGAAACGCTTTCGACCGTGATGGGGCTCGATGGCAAGCGCGTGCAGTTCACGCCCGATCTCATGCCTGCCGATATTCTTGGCTCGGAAGTACTTGAAACTGGTTCAGACGGCAGCCGCACGTTCAAATTCATCGAGGGGCCGATTTTTTGCCAGCTGCTCATGGCTGACGAGATCAACCGCGCCAGCCCACGGACCCAATCGGCGCTTTTGCAAGCGATGCAGGAGCGGGAAGTCAGCATTTCAGGCCAGACCCGACCATTGGCCGCGCCCTTCCATGTACTGGCGACGCAAAATCCGATCGAACAGGAAGGCACCTACCCTCTGCCCGAAGCACAGCTTGATCGCTTCCTCGTCAAGATCGACGTTGGATATCCTGATCTCAACACGGAGCGAGAAATCCTACAGGCTACGACAGGGCGTGCCGAGGCAGCGGCGGAAAATGTTTTCAGCCCCGATGAGTTGATCGCGGCGCATGGTCTCTTGCGCCGGATGCCCGTTGGCGAGGGCGTGATGGAGAGCATTCTTTCGCTTGTGCGAGCTTTCCGGCCAGAGAACCCTGAAAGCTCAGAATCCGTGCGCGAAAGTGTGGCATGGGGGCCCGGCCCCCGCGCCAGCCAGGCCTTCATGATGACGGTGCGAGCGCGGGCCCTGATACAGGGGCGCCTGGCGCCGGATGCGAGCGATGTCGTAGCTATGGCCACACCTGTCTTGGGGCATCGTATGGCACTCAATTTTGCAGCGCTGGCGCGAGGCGAGCGGCTTGATGCCTTGATCGCGGCAGAGATAGAGAAGAGCCCCAGCTTGTCGGTTGCCGCATGAGCGAAGCTCTGCCCCTTCGGAGCCGGGCAGAGGCCGCCACGGCTCAGCTGGGCCCGCTTTTGGCGCGGGCCGAGCAACTTGCCATGGCCGTCATGCCGGGCGGGCATGGACGCAGGCGTTCCGGGGCGGGTGATGATTTCTGGCAATACCGGTCGGTGCAGGCAGGGGACACGATGCGGATGATCGACTGGCGTCGATCGGCTCGTTCTGATGCGCAATTCGTTCGGCAAAAAGAATGGCAAATCTCGCAGACGGTGCACTTCTGGGTAGACCGCGCGCAATCCATGCAATTCGCCAGCGCCAAGGGGCTGCCGCAAAAGATGGACCGCGCCCAGCTGGTTGCACTCGCGATGGCGATCCTCCTGTCACGGGGAGGTGAAAGGATCGGACTGGCCGGGGAGGACTTGCCTGCGCGCGCGGGAAACACACAGCTGCGCCGGTTCGGAGAAATGCTTGTGACGCCGAAGCCTGATGACTTTGGCGCGCCTGATATGCGTGGAGTCGGCAAGAACGGCTTTGCCATTTTCGTCTCGGATTTTCTAGGCGACATAGAGCCCGTGGAGCACGCCATCCAGGAGGCTGCCAGTAGTGGGATCAGGGGTGTCTGCCTGCAAGTTCTCGATCCGGTGGAAGAGAGCTTTCCGTTCCGTGGGCGTGCCATCTTCGAGAGTGTTGGCGGCACGCTTGCACACGAGACATTGCAGGCGGCCGACCTGGCTGAACGCTACAAGGCAAAGCTCGAGACGCGAAAGAGGCGACTCTCCTTGGTCTCGCGGCGTTGCGGTTGGTTCTTCCAGACTCATCACACGACTGAAAGCGCGCAAGTTGCCGTGATGTGGCTCTACAACATGATCGAAGGACCACGATGAGCCTCGGGCCAATCCTCTTCACGGCGCCTTATGTGCTGCTTGCCCTGGCGCTTTTGCCTGTCCTTTGGATTCTTTTGCGGGCCGTCCCGCCAGCGCCAATTCGCCTGAGGTTCCCTGCAGTCGCGCTTCTTCTTGGCATCAGGGATGAGGAGAGCACGAGCGACAGGACACCATGGTGGTTGCTTCTGCTCAGGATGCTAGTCGTTGCTGCCGTGATCGTGGGGCTTGCGGGACCGGTTCTCAACCCCAAGAAAGGCGAAGAAACAGGGCAGGGCCGGCTTTTGATCGTGCTGGATGCGAGCTGGGCAAGTGCAAGCGATTGGGAAGATCGGCGCGCCTATTTACAAGAACTTCTAAATGACGCTGCTAGACAGGAGCGGCCAGTGGCGATCCTGAAGCTTACGGCACCCGAGCCGACTCGCTTTCGGACAGCAGGTGCGTGGCGCAGTGCCTTGGCAGGCCTCAAGCCGGAACCCTGGGAGGCTGTTGATCTTGAGGCCGTGGAAGCGGCGCTCCCGGAGGGCGTTTTTGATACGCTTTGGGTCAGTGACGCGGTAAAGCGCGAGACCAGAGGTGCGCTTTTGGAGCTTTTCGAGGCACGCGGGCAGTTGACCATAGCGCAGGGCAGCGCGCCGCTATACACGATGCAGTTCGCGCCGGCTCCCGAACGTGGTATCGCGTTGGACGTTCAGCGGATGAAACCGGCGGGAGAAGCGACTGTTCAGGTGCAAGCCTTGGGGCTTGATCCCGCAGGGACGGAGCGCGTTCTTGAAAGCGTAGATGTCAGGTTCACGCCCGGCGTGCAAAGGGCGGAGGCTGTCTTGGATGTGCCACCAGAGTTGCAGACGCGAATTTCGCGTTTCGAAGTCGCAGGAGCGCGGCACGCGGGAGCCACTGTCTTGGCGGATGACAGCCTGCGTCGACGCCAGATTGGGTTGGTTGAGGGTGGAGGAAATCGTGAAGGACTCGAGCTGCTCTCGCCGCTTCACTATCTCGAAAAGGCGCTTGTCGAATCCGCAGAGCTGCGCAGTGGCGCGATAGAAGATGTGCTTACGGCCAAACCGGACGCGGTTATCCTGGCTGATATCGCCGAGATGACAGAGTCGGATGAGACTGCTCTGATCAAATGGACCGAGGCGGGTGGCCTGCTTGTTCGTTTTGCTGGGCCTAAAGTGGCCGCGAGCGATGTCTCCCGCCAGGAAGAGCACCCGCTCATGCCTGTCAGGCTGCGCGCTGGAGGGCGTTTCGTGGGCGGTGCGATGAGTTGGGGAGAGCCGAAGGCGCTGGCACCTTTTGAACGGGAATCGCCTTTCTTCGGGCTGACTGTAGATGAAGAACTCCGAGTGTCGGCCCAGGTTGTCGCGCAACCGGGACCGGAGCTGTCCGAGCGGGTGATCGCACGGCTAAGCGACGGTACGCCGCTTGTCACCCGCAAGAAGCTCGGGCGTGGCGAGGTGGTTCTGTTTCATATCGCGGCCAATGCCGAATGGTCGAACGTCCCGCTATCAGGGTTGTTCGTGAGGATGCTTGAGCGGCTTTCCATCGCCACGTCGTCAGGGGCGCTAGAGGAAAGCGAGATGGATGGCACGATCTGGCAGCCTGTGCGGCTGCTGGATGGATTCGGGCGTCTGCAAGATGCAAGCGGCATGGGCGGCGTTGACGGGCTGACCCTGCTTGATGCGCGGATCGGGCCAGAGCTTCCGCCGGGGCTTTACGAGGGGCCTGGACGGCGGGTGGCGCTCAATACATTGAGTGACAACAGTGTGATTTCCCCCGCAAGCTGGCCTGCGCGTCTGGCGCGAACGAGCTTCGGAGGGCCGCAGGAACAGCCGCTCGCGGGGCCGCTGTTTGCCTTTGCGCTGTTGTTGCTTGTGGTGGATATGCTCGCCACGCTGGCGCTTTCCGGCCGCTTGCGCGGAGCCGCAGTTGCGGCTCTTGCGCTGGCGCTCGTGCAGGCGCCGCAAGCGGAGGCGCAAGAAGTAACGTCTGATGACAGCCGAGCGCTCAATGCCGCATCGGAAATCGTTTTGGCGCATGTGCTGACGGGCGATTCGAGAGTTGATGAGATTGCTGCGGCGGGTCTGCTCGGCCTTTCGGAGACGCTTTTCTACAGGACATCCGTCGAGCCTGACACTCCACAGGGCATTGATCTGGAGCGTGACGAACTGGCATTCTATCCCATGCTCTACTGGCCGATAACGGCGGATCAGCCAATCCCGTCAGACGGCGCTTATGACAAGCTCAACGCTTATCTGCGTGCAGGGGGAATGATCCTGTTCGACACGCGCGATTCAAACGTTGCGCGCTTTGGCGCTTCGAGTGAGACGGGTCGCGCGCTGCAAAGTCTGGCGGCGCCCCTAGACATTCCCGAGCTGGAGCCCGTGCCGGAAGACCATGTTCTGACGCGGACGTTCTACCTGCTTCAGGATTTTCCCGGTCGTCACGTGAGTCGTGATGTCTGGGTAGAAGCCGCGCCCACCGATGCCGAGCGTGCTGAGGGCATGCCGTTTCGTAATCTCAATGACGGGGTTACACCTGTCGTGATCGGCGGCAATGACTGGGGTGCGGCCTGGGCCATAGACAGCAGTGGTAGCCCCCTCCTGCCTGTCGGGCGCGGGTTTTCAGGCGAAAGGCAGCGAGAGCTGGCCTACAGGTTCGGGGTCAACCTCGTGATGCATGTTCTGACTGGTAACTACAAATCCGATCAGGTGCATGTGCCTGCGCTGCTTGAGAGGCTCGGCCAATGAACCTCGGTATCGTCTTTGACCCGCTCTTGAGTTGGCCGGTCTGGTGGGCGGGGGCTGGAATTTCAGTGCTTGGACTCGTCTTTGCGCTGTGGCGCGGGTTGGCTGGCGGATGGCTTCGTGCGCTGGCGGCCACGCTCGTACTCCTGATCCTTGCAGGCCCAATGTTGCAGAGTGAGGAACGCGAGCCGCTAAGCGATATCGTGTTCCTTTTGCGTGATGACAGCGCGAGCCAGGAGCTTGGGGAGCGCCCTGAACAGACGCGCACTGCGGAAGAGGAGGTCCTTCGAGACCTGCGCAGGAGAGAAAATACCGAGATACGCGAGGTGCCGGTGCCTGATGGTGAGGGTGATGCCGGCACGCAGGCCATGACGGCGCTGGCCAAGGCGCTCGCCGAAGAGCCGAAGGCGCGTGTGGCCGGTGCGATCATGCTCGGCGACGGGCTTGTTCATGACATGGACGCAGCGCCGGACTTGCCCGCGCCACTGCACCATCTGCGTACGGGGCTGAGACGTGATTGGGACCGCAGGATCGTCGTCGAGAATGCTCCGGCCTATGCAATCATCGGTGAACCCGTGCAGCTGACACTGCGAATCGAGGATGAGGGTGCGGCGCCGGATGAAGAAACCTTCACGCGTCTTGCAATCTCGGTCGGAGCGGAGGATCCAATTACTTTTGACGTGCCGATTGGGCGTGACATCGACGTGCCTGTGACGCTGCCGCATGGCGGGCGCAATGTTCTCAAGTTCGATGTGCCGGAAGGCGAAGGGGAACTCACCACGCGCAACAACAGCTACCTGATGGAAATCAATGGTGTGCGCGACAGGCTGCGCGTTCTGCTGGTGTCGGGGGAGCCGCACGCGGGTGGACGAACCTGGCGGAATCTTCTCAAATCGGACAGTTCTGTCGACCTCGTGCATTTTACGATCCTGCGTCCGCCCGAGAAGCATGACGGGGTCCCTGTGGGGGAGCTGTCGCTCATCGCCTTCCCGACGCGGGAACTGTTCATCGAGAAGATCGACGATTTCGACCTGATCGTGTTCGATCGCTACAAGCGGCGTGGAATCCTGCCTTCAGCCTATCTCGAGAACGTGCGGGACTATGTCGACAAGGGCGGCGCAGTTCTAATGGCGGCGGGCCCGGATTTTGCCTCGGCGGAAAGCCTTTACCGCTCACCGCTGGGAGAGATCGTGCCTGGCCGACCGACGGCACGGGTGATTGAACAGGGGTTTACCCCCGCGCTCAGTGATATCGGCGCGCGCCATCCCGTAACGCGTGATCTGGAGGCCGGAAGCAGCGACCAGGAAGACGGCAAGCGGAGCTGGGGGCGCTGGATGAGACAGATCGAGCTCGACGAGGTGGAGGGCGATGTGCTCATGCGCGGTTTCGAAGAAAAACCACTGCTTGTCCTCGACCGTGTGGGAGAGGGTCGCGTGGCGCTGCTCGCTTCCGACCATGCCTGGCTCTGGGCGCGGGGGTATGAAGGCGGTGGCCCGCAGCTTGAGCTTTTGCGACGCTTGTCGCACTGGATGATGAAAGAGCCCGAGCTTGAAGAGGAAGCGCTTTTTGCAGAGCGCGCGGAAGGCGGGTTGAAGATTACCAGGCGCAGCCTCGCCGAGCAGGTGGATGACGTGACCGTTACTGCCCCAGATGGCAGCACACGTGTCGTAACGTTGCGCGAGGTGCAGCCGGGGATTTTCGAGGGTGCGCTGCAAAGCGATGCCGCCGGGCTCTACCGTTTGGAAGATGGTGAGTTGTCTTCGGTGGTCGGACTCGGGCCTGCCTCCCCGCGTGAGTTCGAGCGCACCATCGCGACGAGCACGCGCCTTGAGCCGGCAATCGATACGCGGGAAGGTGGTGCGTTCGCACTGGAAGATGGTGTACCTAAATTGCGGAATGTACGTGAAGGGCGAAACGCGGCTGGCGCAAACTGGATGGGGCTCACGCCGCGCAACGCCTACGAGACAGTCGCGCTGAAGCAGTTCCCGTTGTTGCCGCCTTGGGTTGCGCTGGTAATTTTCACGCTCTTCATCGTGGGGGGCTGGCTCCGGGAGGGGCGTAGGTAGGCGGCTAGAAATAGCTGCGCACCAGTCCTTCTGTCAAAAGCCGCCAGCCGTCGGCCAGAACGAAGAATGACAGCTTGAATGGTAGCGCCACGATGGCGGGTGGCACCATCATCATCCCCATGGACATAAGGATGGCTGCAACGACTAGATCAATGATCAGAAAAGGCACGAAGATCAGGAAGCCGACCTGGAAAGCGCGCGCAACTTCGGACAGCATGAAGCTCGGAACGAGCACGGACAGCGGGGCATCAGCACTCGGACTGAGAGACGTTATTTCTGGACGCAAAGAGGCCATGGAGGCAAATGTCTCGGGGTCGATCCGGCCAAGCATGAAACTGCGAAACGGATCGGCCACTTTGGGGAATGCTTCTGTCGCGGTGATCTCTTCGCGGGTGAGCGGGCCGATCCCATCTTCCCAGGCAGCAAGGAAGACGGGCTCCATGATGAAATAGGTCAGAAACATCGCGAGGCTGACAATCAGCATGTTCGGAGGCGACTGTTGCAAGCCGAGGGCTTGACGGAGAATCGAGAACACGGTGACCAGGAAGGGAAAGCAGGTGATCATGATCGCGAGGCCTGGCGCGATGCTGAGCACGGTGATCAGCAGGATGAGCTGAATGGACGTGCCGGAAAGTGAGCTGCCGTCACCTAGCGAGAGCGAGAGCTCCTGTGCCGAGGTCGGGGAGGCCAGAATAGAAGCGAGTATGAAAAGGGTGGCGAGACGCATTTCAGCCGAGCGCACTGCCCGTTTCGGCGATTTCGGTGATGCGCACGGCAAGTTGACCAGCCTGGTCGCCCTGCATCTCCTCAAGGGCGCCGCGGGCGACGAGCCGCTCCCCGACGAATATCTCCACGGGGTCATCGACGCGCGTGTCGAGCGGCAGAACAGCATCTTCACCGAGATTGAGCAGGTCGCGGATGAGAGGGCGGGCCTTGCCGACAGAGATCGTCAGCTCGATTGGGACGCCGGAGAAAAGCCCTGCAGCATCGGCGGGTCTTGCCGGGACTTCGGTTGTTCGTGTTTGTTCTTGGGGGTCAGACATCGGCTGTCTCCTGCGTCATGTCGGAAAGGAAAGCTCGGGTGAGCGTGCTCAGCTCGGTCGCAAAGCTGTCGAGATCAATTTCACGTTCGCAATCGCCGAAGGACAGGCTAACTTGGCCTTCTCCCAGAGTATCATCGGCCGAGAAGCAAAGATCGAGCCCGGAGACCTCCGGCTGCATTGATTCGAGAAAGCGCAGTTTTTCCGGGCTGCACCGGATCATCACGCTACCATCCACTGACTTTCGGGCCAGGGATTGAAGCTCCTTGGTGAGTTTCTCGCCAAGTGCCAGGTGTGCAAGTTCGGGAAAGAGCGTGTCGACCAGACCGAATATGAGAGGCGTGAGAGAATTAACCGCAGCCGTATTGGCCTCGTGATATGTGAAAGAAAGTTCTCGCAAGTTCTGTGCGAAGTCTTCTTCCAAGGCCGCGGCGGCACCTGATTGCGCTTTGACACAGTCATCCCAACCTGCCTGATACCCCCGCTCATAGATGTCCAGTTCATGGTCTGCGCGGGTTTCATCAACGGATGCGGACGGCGGGTGTAATAGCCGGTTGTCGTCGAATGTTTCCAGAAGGTGACCGATCGTCATCGTGCGGGCTCCTCTTTGTCCTCGAGCCAATTACGGAGGATCTCGACAGTTTCATCCTGCCGCTCCGAAATCAGGTTGCGCAGCCGCTCGACAGGGTCTTCCACGCCAGGTGCAGGTAAGTCGCGCTGGCCCGAGGCCGAGGCGGGCGTGACAGCCGACGTGGTGCTCGAGCTGTCATCGGTGATCTCACCGATCAGAGCTTCGCCGGTCATGGCGAGCGCAGGCCCTTCTGGCGGGGCGGGAAGATTTGCTATTGCTGGTTTGGTCAGGATCGGGCGGAGAACAAAAAGCCCCAGAACAAGCGCGACCAGGGCGAGGACTGCCATCTGGATGAGAGACATGGCGTCAAGAGTGAGACCGCTCATGAATGAGCTGGTCGCCTCGGTACCCAGCGTGTCCAGCGCCTGAAACTCGAGAGACTTGATGGTGATCACGTCACCACGCGTCTCATCGAAGCCGACGGCGGAAGCAACAAGCTCTTTGAGATCAGACAGTTCTTCGTCCGAGCGTGGCTGGACTTCAGCCTGTCCGGCTGTATCGTCGGTTTCAGTGCTATTGACGAGGACAGCGACGCTAAGACGCTTGATCGCGCCGGGCGCGCGGGTGACCTCGCGGAAAGTTTCGGAGACTTCGTAATTTACCCGTTCGCGCGTTTCGGTATTCTGGCTGGAATTGCCGTCGCCGCCGCCACCTGCGGCGCCATCGGGCAGGTTAGACGCAACAGTCACGTCACCGCTTGCCGCTTCCGTGGAGTTGCCCGAACGTTCTTCGGTGTCGGTGCTGATCGCCACGCGGCTTTCGGGGTCGAACAAGGTTTCCCGGATCGACTCGGATTCTGTCACCGTATCGACACTGACCTCGACAACGGCGTTCCCGTGCCCGACGCGAGCCTCAAGAAGGTTCTGAACCTTGGCGCGGAGGGCCTCGGCCTTGTCGAGCCCTGCTTCGGAAGTCGCTACTTCATCAGACGTGCCGACCAGCCCGCCCTTGTCATCCATTATAGTCACATTTTCTGGTGAAAGCCCGCCCACGGCAGAGGCCACCAGATAGCGCAGCGCCTTCGCATGTTTTGCAGGCAATGCGCCATCAGTCGACGTGACGGCAACGGAGGCTGTCGGCGCGGCATTCTTTTGGAACGGATTGCGCGATGAGTTGGCGACATGTACTCGCGCGGAGGAAACGAGGGGGCCTGCTGCGATCGTGCGCGCAAGTTCTCCCTCTTTCGCACGCCAATATGCGGCGTCAAACATCTGGGCTGTGGTGCCGAACCCGTTAAGCGAATCGAGTAGTTCGTAGCCTTTGGTGCTGTTGGCTGGGAGACCCTCACTGGCCAGCGTCATGCGTAGCGCGTCGCGTTCTGCGTTTTCAACAAAGATCGAGCCGGCGCGCACTTCGTAGGCCGCACCGCGAGCCTCGAGCGCTTTGACCACTTCGCCAGCCTGGCTGGCCTCCAGCCCTGAGTAGAGAAGTGTCAGGCTCGGGCGCGAGGCCAACCCCGTCATCGCGAGGATCGCCGCGAACATGCCCGCGGCGGCAATCCCGGCGATCACTTTGCGCCGTAGATCGGCGGATGCGAATACCTTCTGTAACTGCTCCAAGGACGGCTCTCCTATCTTCGGGGCTTTCTGCCCGTGACAGCAGCAATTTGACGGATCAGCCTTAACAATCGGTTAGGGCCGAGCGGGTTATATGAGAATTGCCAGTTTTCCGGAGAGACGTGATGTCAGAAAAAGAAACCCCAGCCGAAGCGAGTCCCAAAAAGACATCGAAAATCCGCTTGATTCTTGGACTTTTGCTGGCGACCGCGGGTGGCGGTGGCGGCTTTTTCGCAGTTTATTCAGGCATGATTCTGGGTGCAGAATCAGCAGAAACACAAGCCACGGAAGACAAGCTGGAACTCGAGATGCCCGATGTGGCTTTCATCGAGGTGGCGCCGCTGACAGTCTCGCTGATTGACGGTGCGCGCGAGCGGCATTTGCGGTTTCGAGCCCAGCTCGAAACGCCGGGCCAGTACCAATCGGATGTCGAAAAGCTTCTGCCCAGGATCATTGACGTGCTCAACAGCTATCTGCGCGCAGTGGAACTGGCGGATTTGAAGAAAGCCTCGGCGCTTGTGCGCTTGCGGGCGCAAATGCTCAGGCGGGTTCAGGTCGTCGTGGGCGAAGGCCGGGTCAATGACCTGCTGATCATGGAATTCGTGCTGAACTAGGAGAGAACAATGGAATATCTGGCGGATGTGCTTCTTGTCGGGGGTGCGCTCGGAGCGGGCGTCTACTGTTTCGTTTTGGCGCGGCGGCTGGCCAGGTTCAATGACTTGGAGAATGGTGTCGGAGGCGCGGTCGCTGTCCTGTCTGCACAAGTTGATGATCTGACCAAGACACTTGAAGCTGCAAGGCGCAGCGCAACGTCATCAACCGAATCGCTGGGCGGGTTGACGGAACGTGCCGAAGGGGTCGCACAACGCCTCGAGCTTCTTGTCGCTTCCATGCATGACTTGCCGGGTGAGGCATCGACGAGCGCGTCGGAGCCAGAACAAGCGACCACCAGTGAGGCGGAGCCCCAGGTCGAGCCAATCTTCATGCGCCGACCGCCGGTGGAGCGCACGCAATGACCACCCGCAATAAGAAAAGAAAAGCGCACCCTGCAAAGGGCGCGCTATTGACGATCGCGCTGCTCTTGATCGGCTCTGCAGTGTTGAGGTTTGGCCTTGCGGCAAATGAGGCCATCGCGCTGGAGACACCTCAAGACAGTTCAGAAGCGGAAGAAAGTGCGCCTTCGGCTTGTGAGACAACGGGAGACTTCGACGCCATGTTGGCCGCATTCCGGAATCGCGAAGAGCGAATCGAGGCTCAGGAGGCCCAGATCAGCAAACGCATGCAGGCGCTTACCATTGCGGATGAGAGAATCGAGCAGAAGATCGCTGCATTAACTGAGGCGGAGACCGCTCTGAAGCAAACCATGGCGCTGGCCGACACGGCAGCGGAGGACGACCTCAGCAGGCTGACATCGGTGTATGAGAACATGAAGCCCAAGGATGCCGCGGCGCTCTTTGAGCAGATGGATCCAGAGTTTTCCGCTGGTTTCCTTGGCCGGATGAAACCGGTCCAGGCGGGCGCCATCATGGAAGGGCTGTCAGCGGAACGCGCCTATTCGATCAGCGTTATTCTTGCGGGCAGGAATGCGAATGTGCCCGACGAGTGAGCAATTCTTAACTCCTCTGTGCGCAAACTCCGGAAATCAAAACGAAGTGAGAGCCAATGATCGGTCTTATCGGAATCGCAGTTGTTTTTGCAATGGTTTTCGGAGGCTATCTCCTTGCCGGGGGTAAACTGGGGATCATACTCAAGGCATTGCCTTTCGAGATGATGATGATCGGCGGCGCGGCGACTGGTGCCTTCCTGATTGCGAATGACATGTCGAACGTCAAGCATACGCTCAGGGACATGGGCAAGGTGTTCAAAGGACCAAAGTGGAAGCACGAGGACTACAAGGATATGCTATGCCTCCTGTTCGAGCTTATCCGACTGGCGCGCGCCAATCCCGTTGCGATCGAGGAGCACATCGAGGCACCCGAGAACTCCTCGATTTTTATGAAATATCCCAAGATTCTTGGAGACAGCGAGGCCGTGAACCTAATAGGTGACACGATGCGCTCCGCTTCGATGAACTATGATGACCCGCATCAAGTGGAAGAGGTTCTCGAAAAGCGGATCGAAGCCAATCTGAACCACGCCCTGCATTCCAGCCATGCTTTGCAGACAGTGGCTGACGGTCTCCCGGCGCTCGGCATCGTTGCGGCGGTGCTCGGTGTCATCAAGACGATGGCATCAATCGACCAGCCACCCGAAGTGTTGGGCAAGATGATCGGAGGCGCGCTCGTTGGCACATTTCTCGGAGTCTTCCTCGCCTATGGTTTGGTTGGGCCTTTCTCGGCGAAGGTGAAGGCGGTTGTCGAGGAAGATGGGCATTTCTACCAGCTTATTCGTGAAGTACTCGTCGCCAACCTTTACAATCACTCGACAAATATCTGCATCGAAGTTGGCCGACAGAATACACCGTCTCATTGTCGTCCGAGCTTCAATGATCTCGAAGAGGCTCTCAAGGCGCTCAAGCAGGAGGCTGCGTAATGCGAGCGATCGCGGCCGCCGTCCTGGCTGTTTGCGGAGGCGCGGCCTCCGCTGCTCCCGTGACCGTTCGTGGTGGGGAGCATGCGGCCTTCACGAGAGTGGTTCTCGACCTTCCCGTCCGCTCCCCCTTTGAGATCGATGAAAGTGGGCCGATAAAAATTAGCGTTTCGGCTGCAAGGGATGGCTTCGACGTGTCCGAGGCAATGCGCAAGTTGAATGCGGGCCGCGTCATCGGAATTTTCGAAGGTGAAGACTCCGAACTGTTGTTGGCACTTGGGTGTGACTGTGACGTAGATGCCTTTTTCGTCGAAGATGCGATGCTCGTTATCGACATTCGCGGTGATCCCTCTTTGCAGAACGTTGCGCGCAAGAGGCCGGTTATGCGCCGTGGCACAGAACAAAGCCCGGCGCAGGAGGAAGAAACTGAAACAGCCGGAGAGGAATTCAGTTTGCCCGTGGTGTTCAGCTCCGTGGCGCAAGGGAACCACACGCCGTTCAGCGAGGTATTGCCCCCGTCCGAACCCACCATGAACGACGCTGCGGTCGAACGGGTTGAAAGGCAATACGACGCGCGTGATCAGATGCTCAGACAAGTCAGCCGAGGTGTGAGCCAGGGTTTGCTAAAGCCGGCGCAAAGCCTGCCGGTTCCGCGTCTGACGCGGCAGGAAGCAGAGGCTGATCTGCCCGAAAAGCAATCGCTGCCGGAGGCCGTGTCGAATGACTCCAAGCTCAACATGCGCATTGTTACCAGTGCCGACCGAGACTTCGTAGAAAGCCGCAACACGCCCTTGTCTGCTTCGCTTGGTCAGTCCTGTGCGCGTGATGAAACCCTGTTCGTGCATGGTTGGGTCGGAGACGAAGAGTTTTCTGAGCGGGTTGGAAGGCTGCGTTCGAGACTTTATGGTGAATTTGACAGGGCAGATCTTCAGACAGCGCGCGAGCTTGTTCAGACCTACATCGCCTACGGGTTTGGCCTGGAGGCGCTTCAGACATTGCAAAGCACGGGGCTGGAGGCGCAGGACCTCACAGCGATGGCGCACATCGTGGAAGGCGGGGCCATGGTGGTAGTTCCCCCCGCTGACTGGCAGCCCAATTGCGACACGGCGGCAGCGCTTTGGGCCTATCTCGGCGGAGTGCGAGGCTCAAAGAACGCGCCGCTCAACACGCGAGCTGTGATCGCGGCGTTCGGAGCTTTGCCCATCGGGTTGAAAGCTCACCTTGCTGCAAGACTGGCGCAGCGCCTCGAGGATGACGGTTTCAAGAAGATGGCAGAGCAGGTGCTTCGGATTGGCCAGCGCGGGGCGGTTGACATTCCGGCAGGGGTCACACTGGCAGAGGCGAGCCTTGGTGAGACTGATGGTGAGAAGTCTGAGAAGAAGCTTCGCGATGTCATCGAAGCAAATGATGTTGAATCTCCTCTCGCATTGATATCATTGATTGAGTTGCGCACGGCAAAAGATTCAAGCGTGGCTGAGGCTGATATCGAGTTGGTCGAAGCCTATGCCAAGGAATATCGTGGAGAGCCGATTGCCCCGAAGCTCGAAAGGGCGTTGAGCATGGCGTTGGCGCAACGGGGCGATTTTGACCGCAGCGTTGGGGTTCTGGCAGGGGCGGCTCCGAAGCTTGAGCGCGACCTGCTGTCCTCTGCGACGGAAAACCTTGTCGCTCGTATGGTCCGAGACGCGGGGGATATCGAGTTTCTCGCTTTGGCTTTTGATGAGCGTGTTCAATCCTTTGATCTGTCAAGCGCTGGTGAACATTCCATGGCGGATCGTCTCATTGATATGGGGTTTGCGGAACAAGCGCTCATACTCCTATCCG
Source organism: Lentibacter sp. (assembly GCA_041686165.1). Lineage (GTDB taxonomy): Bacteria > Pseudomonadota > Alphaproteobacteria > Rhodobacterales > Rhodobacteraceae > Lentibacter. Next base: position 640 of record JAWLEL010000004.1, on the reverse strand, counting down.
GGCCGGCCGCAGATGCAGAGGGGCGCAGCAGAAAGATTTTGAGGGCAAAAGCGGCGCTGGAGCTGGGGCGCAGTAGGCAGGCAGAAGCTGAGCTTCTTGGACTTCACGGAAAAGACGTGATGGCCCTTCGTTTGCAGGCGCGTCTTTTGCGCAAAGACCACCAAGCTGCACGCATATCTCTGGAGACAAGTGGAAATCGTGAAGAAGCTGCCGAGCAAGCCTGGCTCGGTGGTGAATGGGACGCGCTGCGCGCGCTCGAGTCGGAAGGCTGGGCTCTTGAAGCCTCGCTTTCAGAGCTGGATTCAGGCCAAGCGCTTGGGGCGGCTTCACTTTCTGCCGGGCGCAACCTGTTGGCTACAAGCGAGGATCTGCGCGCGCTTGTTGGTGACGTACTAAGCCGACACCAGATCACGGATGTCGCACCGCTTGACTGAGTCTGCCTCGCACAGAGTGCTTTGGTCGCTACTGAGAGAGCTGACGTGTAGAAGGTCTGCTCGCGGCTTTCTTTGAGTGCCAACGACGTGGCTCAGATGACAGGATATCCGCTAACCAAATTTCAACCACGGTCCCATAGTTTGATATCGGCGCATAATGCGCCTCAGGATGGGGAGTGCAGAATGCCACGAATCCAAATGTTCAC
>JAWLEL010000205.1:0-5222 GCA_041686165.1 Lentibacter sp. | reverse complement strand
GGCTGCTGACCTGCGATCTGGGCGATTTGAGTGCCTTGCCCTTGGGGCAAGCAGCAAGAATCGGTTGACCCTCCCCTCTGAAAGCGGCCTAAATCAATGATGATCCAATGATCTGCTCTATTTCGCGCGGCTGTTCAGGCGTGCGCGCAAGAACCAAACTGGGAGAGACACATGACCCTCAAGCACAAATTCCTCGGCACCGCAGCGACGCTGGCCCTTTCGGCAGGCGCCGCGCTCGCCGAACCTGCCCTGATCTACGATCTGGGTGGAAAATTCGACAAGAGCTTCAACGAGGCCGCCTACAACGGTGCCGAGCGTTGGGCCGAAGAGACTGGCGGCACCTACCGCGATATCGAATTGCAATCCGAAGCGCAGCGCGAACAGGCGCTCCGCCGCTTCGCCGAAGCGGGCAGCAACCCCGTCGTGACGACAGGCTTCGCCATCGCCTCGGCCATCGAGGAAGTCGCGCCCGATTATCCTGATACGAAATTCGTCAATATCGACGGCTTCCTGCCCGAGATCCCGGAAAACGTCCAGATGATCTCCTTCCAGGAGCACCAGGGCTCCTACCTTGTCGGCATGATGGCGGCGATGGCCTCGGAGAGCGGCGCCGTCGGCTTCGTCGGTGGCATGGATGTTCCGCTCATCCGCCATTTCGGCTGCGGCTACGCGCAGGGCGTGAAGGCGGTTGACGAGGATATCGAGATCATCGCCAACATGACCGGCACGACCCCGGCGGCCTGGAATGACCCGGTGAAGGGCTCCGAGCTTGCCAAGGCGCAGATCAGCCAGGGCGCGGACGTGATCTATGCCGCCGCGGGCGGCACGGGCGTCGGCGTGTTGCAGACGGCGGCCGACGAGGACATCCTCTCGATCGGCGTGGACAGCAACCAGAACCACCTGCACCCCGGCAAGGTTCTCACTTCCATGCTCAAGCGCGTGGACGTGGCCGTCTACAACGCCATGAAGGCGGGCACCGATCTCGAGACCGGCACAAGCCAGGTGCTCGGCCTTGCCGAGGAAGGCGTCGGCGTGGCCATGGACGAGAACAACGAAGACCTCGTCAGCGAAGAGATGATGGCGGCGGTCCAGGAGGCACGCCAGAAGATCATCGATGGCGAGATCGACGTGGTGAGCTACTACGCAAACGACAGCTGCCCCGTTCTCAACTTCTGAAACTTGGGCGGGTAGCCCCGGGCCGCGCATGAATTTGCGCGGTCCTTCGCGCTCAGGACCGGCGAACAAGGCCCGGCGCGTGGTAGGAGGGACAGATGACGGAACCGGCAATCGAGCTCAAGGGCATTTCCAAGTCCTTCGGCCCCGTGCAGGCCAACAAGGACATCTCGATCCGGGTGATGCCCGGCACGATCCACGGCATCATCGGTGAGAACGGCGCGGGCAAGTCCACGCTCATGTCGATCCTGTTCGGCTTCTACAAGGCCGATGCGGGCGAGATATTCATCGGCGGCAAGAAGACCCAGATTCCAGACAGCCAGGCCGCCATTTCCGCCGGCATCGGCATGGTCTTCCAGCATTTCAAACTTGTTGAAAACTTCACCGTGCTCGAAAATGTCGTGCTCGGTGCCGAGGAAGGCTCCCTCCTGCGCCCTTCTCTGGCCAGGGCGCGCAAGCTTCTCAAGGAACTCGAAGAGGAATATGAGCTGCGTGTCGATCCCGACGCGCGCATCGACGAGATCGGCGTGGGCCGCCAGCAGCGCGTCGAGATCCTCAAGGCGCTCTATCGCAGGGCGGACATTCTCATTCTCGACGAGCCCACCGGCGTGCTCACGCCCACCGAGGCCGACCAGCTCTTTCGTATCCTTGGCCGCCTGCGTGAAGAAGGCAAGACGATCATCTTCATCACCCACAAGCTGCGCGAGATCATGGACATCACCGACACGGTCTCCGTCATGCGCCGCGGCGAGATGACCGCCACGGTCAAGACCTCCGAGACAAGCCCCGCGGAACTGGCTGAACTCATGGTGGGTCGCAAGGTCCTGCTCAGGGTCGACAAGCAACCCTCAAAGCCCGGCAAGGTCGTGCTCGACGTGGACGATCTGAGCGTCGTGGACAGCCAGGGGGTGGAGCGTCTCAAGAACGTCTCGCTCAACGTGCGCGCCGGGGAGATCCTCGGGATCGCCGGGGTCGCGGGCAACGGGCAGTCGGAGCTTCTCGAAGTGCTCGGAGGCATGCGGGAGGCCACGGGCCGGATCACGCTGAACGGCGAAGAGATCCACCTTTCGGGCCGCCACTCCGACGGCCAGTCGCGTCGCGCAAGCGGGATCGCCCATGTGCCCGAAGACCGCCAGCGAGAGGGGCTCATCATGGATTTCCACGCCTGGGAGAACACCGCCTTCGGCTATCACCATGACGAGAAATACAACGCGGGATTCCTGATGAACAACGCGGTGATCAAGGAAGACACCGCGCGCAAGATGGAAAAATTCGATGTGCGCCCGCCCGATCCGCAACTGAACGCCAAGAATTTCTCGGGCGGCAACCAGCAGAAGCTCGTCGTGGCGCGCGAGATCGAGCGCAACCCGGACCTGCTTCTGGTCGGCCAGCCTACGCGCGGTGTCGATATCGGCGCGATCGAATTCATCCACCAGCAGATCGTCAGCCTGCGCGACGCGGGCAAGGCTGTCCTGCTCGTCTCCGTCGAGCTGGATGAAATCCTCTCGCTCTCGGACCGTGTCGCCGTGATGTTCGACGGTAAGATCATGGGCGAGCGTCTCGCCTCGGAGACCGACGAGAAGGAACTGGGCCTCCTGATGGCCGGGATCACGGAAGAGCCGGACAAGCCGATCGAGGAGGCTGTCGAGGAGCAGCTTCAGGCACGGGATGCACGAAAGGCCCAAATCCATGGATAGAATGCCGCACTGGGCCGATGCGCTCCTTGTCCCGCTCATATCGCTCCTGCTCGCCGCGATCCTCTCGGCGCTCGTCATCATCGGCATCGGGGAGAACCCTATTACCGCCTTCAAGCTGATGGTCGATGGCGCGCTCATGCGCTCTTCAGGCTGGGGCTACACGCTCTACTACGCGACCAATTTCATCTTCACCGGCCTTGCCGTCGCCGTCGCCTTCCATGCCAAGATGTTCAATATCGGCGGCGAGGGGCAGGCGATGATCGGCGGGCTTGGCGTTGCGCTGATCTGCCTCTTCATCCCCTGGCCGCACTGGACGCTGGCGCTGCTCGGCTCCACTGTCGGTGCCGCCCTCTTCGGCGCGGCCTGGGCCTTCATCCCCGGCTATCTGCAAGCCAGGCGCGGCAGCCATATCGTCATCACGACGATCATGTTCAACTTCATCGCTGCCGCCTTCCTCAACTACGTGCTGGTGTCCCTCTTGCGCCCCAGTGGCGCGATGGACCCGGCCTCGGCGCGGTTTCCCGAGGCAACGCATCTGCCGACGTTCAACGACATGTTCGCAACAGCGGAGGTCGCGCTCTTTCGCGGCGCGCCTGCGAACGTGACCTTCTTCATCGCGCTGCTGGCCTGCTTCGCGGTCTGGCTGCTGATGTGGCGCACGCGGCTCGGCTACGAGATCCGCGCGCTCGGCCATTCGGAAAGCGGCGCACTCTACGCGGGCATCTCGCCGGTGCGCATCACCATCATCGCCATGCTCATCTCCGGTGGGCTGGCCGGGCTGATGGCGCTCAACACCACGCAGGGCGAAAGCGAGAGGCTGATCCTCAACGCCACGGAAGGCGCGGGCTTCATCGGCATCGCCGTGGCGCTCATGGGCCGGTCGCACCCCCTTGGCGTGCTTTTCGCGGCGCTGCTCTTCGGCTTTCTCTACCAGGGCGGCGCCGAGCTGGCGCTCTGGACAGATATCCCGCGCGAGCTCATCATCGTCATCCAGGCGCTGGTGATCCTCTTCACCGGGGCGATGGACAACATGGTGCGCGCGCCGCTGGAGCGGATATTCCTCGCCCTGCGCCGCAAGGAGGGATGATGAAATGGACCTGATGACCATCCTGCAAGTGCTCGACTCGACGGTTCGGCTTGCCACGCCCCTTCTGCTCGCCTGCCTCGCGGGGCTTTTCTCGGAGCGCGCCGGAATCATCGACATCGGCCTTGAGGGCAAGATGCTCGCCTCGGCCTTCTTCGCGGCGGCCATCGCCTATATGTCGGGCAATGTCTGGCTCGGGGCGCTCGCCGGCGTCGCCGCCTCCCTTCTGCTGTCGGTGATCCACGGGCTCGCCTCGATCACCTATCGTGGCAACCAGATCATCTCGGGCCTCGCGATCACCATGCTGGCGCAGGGCATGACCGTGCTCATCGCGCAGGACTGGTTCAGCCAGGGCGGGCGCACCCCGTCGCTCGTCGGCCAGGCGCGTTTCGAGCCGATCACCCTGCCCTTCGCCGAGGCGCTTGCCCCCGTGCCCGTCATCGGCCCGATCTATCACGAGCTCATCTCGGGCCAATCGGCGCTGGTCTATATCGCCTTCCTGATGGTGCCGGTCACATGGTGGATTCTCTTCCGGACGCGCTTCGGCCTGCGCCTGCGCGCCGTGGGCGAGAACCCGGCCGCAGTGGACACCGCCGGTGTTTCGGTGGTCTGGCTGCGCTATGCGGCGGTGCTGATCTGTGGTGTCCTCTGTGGCCTCGCGGGAGCCTATCTCGCGACCGGGCTGCAAGCCGGCTTCGTCAAGGACATGACGGCGGGGCGCGGCTATATCGCCCTTGCCGCGCTCATCTTCGCCAAGTGGCGGCCCTGGTATGCGCTCTATGCCTGTCTGCTCTTTGGCCTGCTGCAAGCCGTCGCCGTGCGGTATCAGAATATCGACCTCGGCGCCTTCGTCCTGCCCGTCCAGTTCATGGATGCGCTGCCCTATATCCTGACAGTGGTGATTCTCGCCGGCTTCGTCGGCAAGGCCACACCGCCCCGCGCGATTGGCCAGCATTACGTGAAGGAGCGTTGAGGCGTTCTGGGAATGGCCGCATCTCGGGTCTCCCTTGATCGCTCGGATCTTCGAGGCCTGACACAAGACACCGGGTGACGGCTTCGAGCCGCTTCTGGTCAGGCCGAAGCTATGCAAATGCCACTTGGTGGCGCAGACGACTTGCATTCATCGCACCGCAGGCGCTAGAGAAAACCATGATGATCTACCTGCCCATCGCCGAAGTCTCGGTCAACGCCTTTCTCCTGCTGGGGTTGGGAGGGCTGGTGGGCGTCCTGTCGGGCATGTTCGGGGTGGGCGGCGGCTTCCTGATGAC
>JAWLEL010000204.1:0-5242 GCA_041686165.1 Lentibacter sp. | reverse complement strand
CCAGACCTTTGCGAAGAGATCGTCGCTCAGCTTCTGGAGCTTGAGTGGTGGACACTTGACCCTGCCGCGCTGGACGGAGTTACCTTCGACGATATCGCGCGCGCCATCGGGGCCGTGCGGGCTCTGAAAGCGGGCTGATCGGATCAGGACGACCCGCCCCTGACGCCTGGGGCGCGGGGCCCGGGGCTGGCGACGGTCCCGGCAACGGGTGGTGCCGCGGGTTTCCGGCTCCTGTCGTTGCCGCCACCTCGGCAGGCGGCGCAAGACGACCGAGTGCGCCCGGCCCGGGCCGCCGCGCCGCCCAAGCCGAGGTCGGGTGCGCGATCAACGCCCCGCCATCGCCATGTCAGCCGATCTGTTCCTTGACCTTCGCGATCACGTCCTCGATGGACAGCCCGAGCCCTTCGAGCATGGACAGATCTATGCCGCTCTCTTCGAGAGCCGATGTCACGCCCTCTGCGTCCATGTCCGCAAGTGCGGAAAGGTCGATCCCGCTTTCGCTGATCTTCGATACGATCTCGTCAGTCCCGCCCAATGCACCGGCGGCTTGTCCCAGCATGTTGCCCAGTCCCATCTCGTAGTTCCTCTCGTTTGGGGTTTCGCGGCTCACTCCGCTGGGTGACTGTCTCACTTACCCCGAATGCCGAAAAGGGGGAATGCGCGCTCCGGCGTCCCCGTCATGCCGCATCCCGAAGCGCACCCGAGGACGCGGCGCCGACAAGGGCACCGTGAAGCGAGATCACCGCCTCGTCTGCCTGCTCACGCGGCACGACGAACTGGATGTCCACATTGCGCGGCGTCTGCTGGGCCGCGAGCACGTCGATGCCCGCCTCTTCCAGCGACAGAAGCCCCCGGCTGAAGGCGCTCAGCCCGCCAATATCCCGCCCGATCGCGGAAACGATCGAGACGCTGCGCGCGCTGACATCGGCAGAGGGAAACGCCTTCTCCAGGTCGGAGACCACGCGGCGCACCGTCTTCAGCGAGGCTTCCACGTAGTGGGTAATCGAATTGGCATTCGATGTCTTCGAGGCGATATGGACCTTGTGACGCTTGAGCGCCTCCAGCGCCGCCGTGTCATAGCCCTTCACGCCCACCATGTCCTGTTCGAACAGGTCCAGCGCAACGACATTGAGCCCGGTGATGATTTCCACGGCGGGCGTATCGGCAGGCTCTTCGTCGATGAGCGTGCCGGGGTCCGCCGGCTCGAAGGCGTTGGTGACCCGCAGCGCCACCTTGGATTGGCGCAGGATCTTGGCGGCATTGGGATGGATGGCCTCCATCCCCATGTTCGAGAGCTGGTCGGCGACATCGTAGTTGGTATGGCCCAGCTTGCGCACGGCATCGGCCCCGACAAGGCCCGGATCGGCCGAGGAGAGGTGAAACTCCTTGTGGATGATCGCCTCTTTCGCCCCTGTCAGGGCGGCAATGTTGGAAAAGGTGACTTCGGAATATCCGCGATCATATTCGCGCATCAGGCCTTCACGGCATTGGGCATAGCCCGTCACGATGGGCAGCTCCGTCGCGAGGTCCACGTCCCTGAGGGCGCCGGAAATACGCTCGTGCAGGCTGCATTCCGTCTCGTCCCGCCAGCCGCTCAGGTCGATGAAGCGCGCGTTGACGCCCGCGCGCTGCAACATGAGCGTGGTGACATAGGCCGAATGGGCCTCGCCCAATCCCGAGAGCAGCTCGCGCACGATCATCATCTGGCTCGACAGGCGGAAATGCCCGTAGGAACACAGGCGGCGCAGATCGAACAGGCAAGAGCGCGCACCCTCGATCCTGTCGCGCACGAAATCTTCGGCGAGCGCACGGTCCGCCGGGTTGTCCAGCACCGCGTCATGCTGCTTGCCCATTGCCTCCGCGACGCGGGTGAGCGCGCCGAGCCAGCCATGATCACTGTCGTCGTTGGCAAAGAGCGCATAGACACCCGGCTCGCCGGACTTCTTGTGCTCAAGCAGCAGGTCGGTGATCCCGCCGAAGGCGGAGACCACGAAGATCCGGTGAAACAGGTCCTCGGCTGCGCGCCCCCCGATGATCAGGGTATCGCGCAGCTCGTGGATGCGCGACATGGAGGTGCCACCGATTTTCTCGACGGTGTGTTCTGGAAATGTCAAAGCGATATCATCCGGCCCATGGCCGGAGCCTCTCAGGCTGTTTGTCTGGCTGTTTTCAGGCGCTGTCTCAGGCGCTCTCCAAGTCCTCGGGCGCGGCATAGGAACCGTCCTCGCGGTGCACTTCCTTGCCGGTCACGGGTGGGTTGAAGCAGCAGGCCATGACAAGCTCTTCCTCGGCCCGAAGGATATGACGGTCATGCTTGTCGAGGGCATACATCACGCCCGGCTTGATCGCATGGGTCTCGCCCGTCGCGATATCGGTGATCGAGCCCGTGCCTTGCATGCAATAGACGCTCTCGAAATGATTCTTGTATTCGAAGGTGTGTTCCGAGCCCGCGTCGAGAAAGGTGATGTGGAAGGAAAAGCCCATCCCGTCATCGGCCAGCAGCATGCGCACGCTGCTCCACTGCGCGTCGGTGACGACCCGCGCGCGTTCCTTTTCGAGAATCTCGTTGAAATCACGTACAATCATGTCTTACTCCGCTGCGTGTTTGTGTGTGCCTACCACGTCTTGCGTGGCTGCGGCGAGAATGTCGAGCCCAGCTTGAAGGGTCTCGTCCGGTGTGGTGAGCGGTGCGAGGATCTTGACGACCTCATCCTCGGCTCCCGAGGTTTCGATGATCAGCCCGCCGCGGAATGCCCGCGCGCAGATATCTCCCGCCAGGTCTCCACTTCCCACATCGACACCGCGCATCATGCCACGCCCTTTCAGGCGCGCGCCCGGGATCATGTCGGCGATGGCCTGAAGCCCCGCCTCGACGATCTTGGCACGCCGGTCGATGTCCTGCCGGAAGCTGTCATCGGCCCAGAACTTCTCAAGGGCGGCACGGGCCGTCACGAAAGCATGGGTATTGCCGCGGAAGGTGCCGTTGTGTTCGGCTGGGCCCATCAGGTCATGCTCCGGCTTCACCAGAACGAGGCCCATCGGCAGGCCGAAGCCGGAAATCGACTTGGCCATCGTGATGATGTCGGGCGAGATGCCCATCTCCTCGAAGGAGAAGAAGCCCCCGGTGCGGCCGCACCCGGCCTGGACATCATCGACAATCAGCAGCGCACCCGCGTCGCTCGCCAGGTCCGCGATGCGGCGCAGCCAGTCCGGGTCGGCGGCGTTCAGCCCGCCCTCACCCTGGACGGTTTCCAGCAGGATCGCGGCCGGGGCATCGACCCCGGAAGAACCATCTCGCAGCATCTGCTCCAGCAGATCGGCGGTATCGACCCTGTCTCCCATGTACCCATCGAAGGGCAGCCGCGTCACGCCGCTGAGCGGCACGCCCGCACCACCGCGATGATAGCCGTTGCCAGTGGTCGCCAGCGCGCCCTGGGTTACACCGTGAAAGCCTTTGGTGAAGGCGATCACGTTGCTGCGCCCCGTCGCCCTGCGCGCGAGCTTCATGGCCGCCTCAACGGCGTTCGTGCCCGTAGGGCCCGTGAACATCAGCTTGTGCGGCATCTCGCGCGGCTCGAGGATCAACCGTTCGAAAGCTTCGATGAACTCCGCCTTGGTCTTGGTGAACATGTCGAGCCCGTGCGCGATGCCATCGGCCTCGATATGCTCGATGAGCGCGGCCTTCAGATCAGGGTCGTTGTGCCCGTAGTTGAGCGAGGAGCAGCCAGCGAGAAAGTCGATGTAGCGCTTTCCGTCATGGGCGGTCATCTCCGAGCCCCTGGCCGAGGTGAACACGGTGTCGAACCCCCGGCAATAGCTGCGCGCCTCGGACTCGCGGCGTGTGAAAATATCTGTCTTGATGGGGTTCGTAGACATACGACCTCCTTGGTGTTTCGTAAGATGATGAAATTGCGTGGCGAGGACAGGGGGCCGCATGGCTCAGGCCGCCAGGGCCGCCCTCTCCGCCAATGGTATCGTGACCATGTACTCGGTGCTTTGCGTTTCCTGGAAGTGCAGATCTTCAGTATAGTAAGGCGCGAAGTTCAGCGCGCCGCCCTGCCGCTCCGCGAACTTGCGGAACAAGGCCCAGGAGGCGTCGTTGTCAGCCGTGATCGTGGTCTGCAAGCGCGATACGTCCCGGCACTCCTTCCGGCCCAGGATGTCGTTGAGCATCAGACCTCCCAGCCCATGCCCGCGCGCGGCCTCGGAAACGGCCACCTGCCAGACAAACAGCGTATCAGGCTCGTTCGGCATGACGTAGGCGGAGACCCAGCCAACAGCTTTCTGGGACATCTCTGCGAGCACGCAGGTGTCGGCGAAATGATCGCATTGCAGCAAGTTGCAATACATGGAGTTCTCGTCGAGCGGGCGACAAGCCCGGACGAGCTCCCAGATTTCAGCGCCATCCTTGGCGGTCGGCTTTCGTAGAGACGGCGCCTCGATGCGCGTCGGCTGAGCGGGGTGTTGCATTTCATAAGCTCCTTTCGCTTCGGATGTCGAACTAACATGCGCCAAAATTTAATTCAACAGTCAAAGCAAAATTGAGCAAGTGTTGCGCCTTTCAGGCAGTTTTACCCCCTCATCGTCCAAATATAGATAGCTACTTACTTCGTATGCCAAATTACTATTCAAATTGAATTGCACGGCCTCAAGACCTATCATTTGACAATCAAAACAAGGGAGGACGCGTGGAACGCACCGATGACAGCCTGATCGCCTTGCGGCGAATCGTGCGTGCGACCGAGCTTTTCGGACGCGAGATCCGCCAGACAACGGGGGTGACGGCCTCGCAATTCCGGGTGCTTCAGATCATTGCCGAAAACGGCTTCGCGACGGCGAAAACCATTTCGACGCGCATGCAGGTCTCGCAAGGGACGGTGACATCGGTCGTCGACAAGCTCGTGCGCGACGGCCTCGCCATTCGGCAGAAGTCGACGCGGGACCGGCGGCAAACCGACATCCTGCTCACGGACACCGGGCGCAATGTCCTCTCGGACGCCCCCGACCCGCTGCAACAAAGATTCGTGCGAAAGTTCGCGGCCATGGAGGACTGGGAGCAAGCCATGCTGGTTGCAAGCCTCGAACGCGTCGCAGCCATGCTGGACGCCAAAGACCTCGACGCCTCGCCGATCCTCGACACAGGTGAGATCCATACGCCCGAATGAGCTGCCGGCGGGCGGATCCGGCACAACGGCCAAACTCCGGGAGAATGTCGTTTCTGGTGCGGGTGGAGGGACTTGAA
>JAWLEL010000203.1:0-5254 GCA_041686165.1 Lentibacter sp. | reverse complement strand
AGCCCCGTGCCCATGACGGCGGCACCGGAGCCGAAGGCCAGCACGCTGGAGAGGAAGCCGCGGCGCGAGATGGCGCGCTCGACGACGGCGTCGAATTCATTGGCATCCGGGCGGGGAAAGTTCTTCTCGTCCCATTCGTCGGCGGAAATGTCTATGTGATCTGTCATGGGGTGATCCTCGTGGCTGGCGCAGAGACCTGCGCGGACTGTTGAAGCCCCGAGTGTGGCACGATGAGCGTGATGAACCCGTGACGCTTGCGATTCCGAATTGTGAAACGGAGCCATAGTGCGCGGTGGCGGGGCAATGCCACGGGCGGTAATATCGTGTTATTCATTTTCATGAATATTACGGTATACAAATGGCGTTCGCTTGAATAATGTGTCTTCGATTTGACGTAAGAGGAGGCGAGAATCGATGGCGCATGGCTCGGGCAAGAGCGGGACTTCGCGGCGCGCGTTTCTGAAGGGCGCGGCGGCGGCTGTCCCGGCAGCGGCGGCAACAGCAGGTGCGGCGCGGGCGGATGACCCGCTGATCACGGATGTTCAGGACTGGGCGAGCGGCCTGGGAGAGGGCGTGGATGCAACGCCCTACGGCCTGCCGATCGAGTTCGAGGACGATGTGATCCGACGCAACGTGGAATGGCTCACGGCGGATACGATCAGCTCGATCAACTTCACGCCGATTCATGCCCTCGACGGCACGATCACCCCCCAGGGCTGCGCCTTCGAGCGGCATCACTCGGGCGCGATCGAGCTCAAGAAGGAAGATTACCGCCTCATGATCAACGGGCTGGTCGATGAGCCGCTTGTCTTCACCTATGCCGATCTCGAGCGCTTCCCGCGCGAGAACCATGTCTATTTCTGCGAATGCGCGGCCAATACCGGCATGGAATGGGCGGGCGCGCAGCTCAACGGGGCGCAGTTCACCCATGGCATGATCCACAACATGGAATACACCGGCGTGCCGCTGCGGACGATCCTCGAAGAGGCGGGTCTCGGTGCGGCTGGCGATCTTGCCGACAAATGGGTCTACGTGGAAGGCGCGGATGCCTCCTCGAACGGCCGTTCCATCCCGATGGAAAAGGCGCTCGACGATGTGCTGGTGGCCTTCAAGGCCAATGGCGAGGCGCTGCGCAAGGAGCATGGCTACCCCGTGCGCCTCGTGGTGCCCGGCTGGGAAGGCAACATGTGGGTCAAGTGGCTGCGCCGCGTGGAGGTCATGGACCGGCCCGTGGAGAGCCGCGAGGAAACCTCCAAATACACGGACACGCTGGCGGATGGTATCTCCCGCAAGTGGACCTGGGCGATGGACGCAAAGTCGGTCGTCACGAGCCCGAGCCCGCAATCACCCATCTCCCATGGCAAGGGCCCGCTGGTCATCACCGGCCTGGCCTGGTCGGGCCGCGGCGCGATCACGCGGGTCGATGTGAGCAAGGACGGCGGCAAGACCTGGCAGCAGGCCCGCCTTGCCAAGCCCGGCGAGAAGATGGCGCTGACGCGCTTCTATCTCGACACCGACTGGGACGGCGAGGAGATGTTCCTCCAGGCCCGCGCGATGGACGAGACGGGCTATGTCCAGCCCACGAAGGACGCGCTGCGCGAGGTGCGCGGCGAGAACTCGATCTATCACAACAACTGTATCCAGACCTGGTGGGTCAAGCCGACGGGGGAGGCCGAAAATGTCGAAGTTTCTTAAGGACTACATGCTGCCCGCCGGTGGCGCCATGGCGCTCATCCTGGGCGTGGCCTATGGCGCGGCGAACCGCGGTTATGGTGACAGCGAGATTGCCACCCTGGAAGACCGCAACACGCAGGTTGAAGCGCGCGTGGCAGACCTGAGCGAACAGGTCGAGCTCTCACGCCAGGCCGTTGCCGAGAGTGGTGATCGCGTGAGCGAGCTGGAAAGCGCGCTCGAAGCCGCCAAGGCCGAGGCCGCCAGCGCGCAGGAGGCTGCAAAGGCCGCCCGCGTCGAGGCAGCCGAGGCCATCTCCGCAGCTCAGTCAGACGCCGGGGACGATACCGTCATGACGGACGCGACAGCCGAGAGCGCGCCCGCCGCCGAGCCCGCCGTCACGCTTGCCGCGTCGACCACGGCGCGAGAGGGCGGCTATGGCCTTGGCCGCGAGGCGACCGGAAACGAGGTCGCCGCCTGGGATCTCGATGTCACCCCCGACGGCACTGGGCTGCCCGAAGGCTCGGGCGATGTCTGGACCGGCGAAGAGGTGTTTGTCGAGCAATGCGCGGTCTGTCACGGCGATTTCGCCGAAGGCCGGGACAACTGGCCCAAGCTTGCAGGTGGCGACGACACGCTGGCCGACGAGGACCCGCTCAAGACGGTCGGTTCCTACTGGCCGTATCTTTCGACGGTCTGGGACTACGTGAACCGTTCGATGCCCTTCGGCGCGGCGCAGACGCTGACGCCGGACGAGGTCTATGCGATCACGGCCTATATCCTTTACTCGAACTACCTCGTGGAAGATGATTTCGTGCTCAGCCACGAGAATTTCGACGAGGTCGAAATGCCCAATGCGGACGGGTTCATCGTGGATGACCGCGAGGAGGCCGAGGCGCATTTCTGGTCGAGCGAGCCTTGCATGGAGAACTGCAAGGAGAACGTGGAGATCACCATGCGCGCCGCGGTTCTCGACGTGACCCCCGAGGAAGAGTCCGAGGAAGAAGCTGCGCAGGAAGAGGCCAGCGCGGCGGAAGACATGGGCGAAGAGGCCACGGCGGAAGAGGCCGCGGAGGAGACAGAAGCCGCCGCGCTCGACATGGCGCTGGTTGAAGACGGCGAAAAGGTCTTCCGCAAGTGCAAGGCCTGTCACCAGGTCGGCGACGGTGCGAAAAATCGCACCGGCCCGCAGCTCAACGGGGTCATGGGCCGCACGCTCGGCGCGCTCGACGACTTCCGCTATTCCAAGACCATGGAAGAGATGGGCGAGGACGGGATCGTCTGGGCCGCGGACAACATGGCCGAATACCTGACCAAGCCGCGCGATTACGTGAAAGGCACGCGGATGTCCTTCGCCGGTTTGAGAAGTGAAGAGGATATTGCCGCCGTGACGGAATATCTCAAGTCCTTCCCGGAGTGATCCGGGCGGGCAGCGGGGCCGCAGATGCGGCCCCGCGCTCATAAAATGCGAGTCTATGCTTTGGGAGGAGGTCATATGCTCAGCAGGAATCACATTCGCCGCGCTCCGCGTGGCTTCGCCGCTGCGCTGATTGCGCTGGGCGTTTTTCTCTTTTCTGCGCCCCGGATTGTCGGTGCCGAGGAAGTTGCCGACAAGATCGGGGATGTGGAGAAAGGCGAAAAGGTCTTCCATCAGTGCACATCCTGTCACCAGATCGGCGAGGGCGCGCAGCACCGCGTCGGGCCGCATCTGAACGGGATCTTCGGGCGCGAGGCGGCTGCCTTTCCCGAAGACTATCGCTATTCCAAGGGCTTGCTGCGTGAAGCCGATGCGGGACTCGTCTGGAATCTGCGCACGCTGGACGCCTATATCGAGAACCCCAAGGCGCTGGTCACGGGGACGCGGATGAATTTCCGTGGCATCAAGGACGTGCAGAAGCGGGCCGACCTGCTGGCCTATCTGCGCGAGAATTCCGACAGTCCGCAAAACATCCCCGAGGCCGAGCCGACGGCGATCGCACGCGAGTTGGCGCTTGAGCCCGAGATCCTCGAAATCGCGGGTGACCCCGATTATGGTGAATACCTGTCCAGTGAATGCACGTCCTGTCACCGGATTGATGGCAGCGCCGAGGGCATCCCCTCGATCACGAACTGGCCGGAGGAAGATTTTGTGGTGGCGATGCACGCCTACAAGCGTAAGATCAGACCACATCCCGTCATGCAGATGATGGCGGGCAGGCTAAGCGACGAGGAGATCGCGGCCTTGGCGGCTTATTTCGAGGCCGTCGAATAACAACAAGAGCTTGAAACGAAATTCTAAAGGGAGGAACGAACATGACACTTAACAGAAGAGCCTTTATCGGCACGGGTGTGGCGGCGGCCGCGGCACTGACTGCGCCTCATGTGCGCGCGCAGGATGGCGGCAAACCGCATGTCATCGTGATCGGCGGCGGCGCGGGCGGGGCCACGGCGGCCCGCTACATCGCCAAGGACAGCGACAGCGCGATCGACGTGACGCTGATCGAGCCGACACGGGCCTATTACACCTGTTTCTTCTCGAATCTCTACATCGGCGGCTTCCGCGAGCTGAGCTCGATCGGGCACAGCTATGGCACGCTGGCCGAGGGCGGCGTGAACGTGGTTCATGACTGGGCCGTGGGCGTGGATCGCGCGGCGAAGACGGTCACGCTGGCAGGCGGCGCGACGCTGCCCTACGACAAGCTCATCCTCAGCCCCGGCATCGACTTCGTCGACGGCGCCGTGCCCGGCTGGGACGTGAGCTCGCAGAACAAGATGCCCCATGCCTACAAGGCCGGCTCGCAGTCCGAGCTCCTGAAGGCGCAGGTCGAAGCGATGCCCGAGGGCGGCACTTTTGCCATGGTCGCCCCGCCCAACCCCTTCCGCTGCCCGCCGGGGCCCTATGAGCGCATCTCGATGATCGCGCATGTGCTCAAGGAGAAGAACCCGACGGCGAAAATCCTCGTGGCCGACCCCAAGGCGAAATTCTCGAAGATGTCGCTCTTCCAGGAGGGCTGGAACAAGCACTATCCCGGCATGGTCGACTGGGTCGGCGCCGATTTCGGCGGCGGCAACGTGGAAGTGGACCCGGAGGCCATGACCGTGAGCATCGACGGGGAAGTCACGAATGTCGACGCCTGCAACGTCATCCCGGCGATGAAGGCGGGGCGGATCGTGGAGATTGCCGGGGTCAACGAGGGCAACTGGGCGCCCGTGGTGCCGCACACGATGCAGAGCCGCAAGGACGAGAATGTCTATGTGCTCGGGGACGCCACCAACCAGGGTGACATGCCCAAGTCGGGCTTCTCGGCCAACAGCCAGGCCAAGGTCTGCGCCATGGCCGTGCGCGGGGCGCTGACCGACTCCAAGGTCTTCCCGGCGAAGTTCTCCAACACCTGCTGGAGCCTGATCGACACCAACGACGGCGTGAAAGTGGGCGCGACCTACGAAGCCACGGACGAGAAGATCGCCAAGGTGGACGGCTTCATCAGCCAGACCGGCGAGGACAGCGCGCTGCGCAAGGCGACCTACGAGGAGAGCCTTGGCTGGTATAGCGGCATAGTCTCGGACATGTTCGGCACGTAAGCGCCGCGACACGGATCAACGA
>JAWLEL010000202.1:0-5266 GCA_041686165.1 Lentibacter sp. | reverse complement strand
CCAGGAAGTGAAAGACATCGACAGCGTCTCCAGGCTCTGCACCCTGCTGGGACCCAACTGGGATTTCTTCATCAATGACAGCTCAGGCTCAGGCCGCGGTAACCACGAGCGCATGGCCTTTCTCTACAACCGCAACAAGGTTTCCTTCCGGAACCTGATCGGCGAGCTGGTCTTCCCCCACGATGCGCTCCCCGGCGGCGAACAGATCGGGCGGACGCCCTTCTTCGCCTCCTTCCAGGCCGGCTGGTTCAAGTTCACGCTCTGCTCGGCGCATATCGTCTATGAAGAGGTGGCTGGCCGCCCGCTCCGCCGCGACGAGATCCGCGCCGTGGCCGAGCTGCTGGCCGACCGCGCCAAAGAAGATGACGAGGTGCATATCTTCCTTGGCGACATGAATATCGACACCACCGATGACGAAGAATTCCGGATCCTCGAAGACGCGGGCTATATCGTCCCGCTCTTCGGCGCGACAAACCTCGGCGGAAACAAGCACTATGATCAGATCACCTTCACAGGCCCCCAGCGCAAGGCCCGCCTGCTGCGCCACGGAACCTTCGACTGGCGCGCATCGGTCTATCGTCCCGACCAGCAGGAGGCCTTTGAGGCCACGGCCATGGCCATCCGCGAAGGCCAGGACAGGGGCCAGCCCTACGCCGACTGGGCCGCCTACTACCCCGAATGGTGCACCCACGAGATGTCCGACCACCTGCCGGTCTGGATCGAGATCGAAGTGGACTACTCGGATGAATACCTCGGAAAGATCGCCGAGGCCCAGCCCACCGGCTGACAGCGCCCAGCGCCTTTTTCTTGCCGAAAATATCCTCCCCGAAGGGCCGGTCCGCCACGGGGCCGAACGCCCACTCCGCGCAGGCTGAGGCGGGCGGGGGTGGGCGGGCGGGCCGCCTGCCTCAGCCTGCGCCCCCCTTGCCCAATATCTCCCGCGCCACGTCTTCGCGCACGGTGCCGCGCCCGATCATCTCCTGCGCCACGGCCTCGACCTGCGCGCCGACGGCCCCGGCTGCGATCGCCACGTTGCGCGCGTGAAGGCCCATATGCCCGCGCTGGATGCCCTCGCCTGCCAGCGCACGCAGGGCCGAGAAGTTCTGCACGAGCCCCACCGCGGCCGTCACCCGCCCGAGCCGCTCCGCCGTCTGTGCCCCCATGATCTTCAAAGCCACCTGCGCAGTCGGATGCACCTTCGTCGCCCCGCCGACGATCCCCATCGGCATGGGCACCTCGATCTCGCCCAGAAGATCACCCTCCGAGGTCAAGGAATACCGCGTCAGCGGACCATAGCCCCCCTCGGCCCCGAGCCGGGAGGCATAGGCATGCGCCCCCGCCTCGAGCGCACGCGTGTCATTTCCCGTCGCCAGCGCCACGGCGGAAATCCCGTTCATGATCCCCTTGTTGTGCGTCGCCGCGCGGTAGGGGTCGTGATGGGCGAACTCCCAGGCCGAAACAATGCCCCGCACCAATTCCTCGCCGATCTCACCCTTGCGCCAGAGAGTGCGCGCCCTGACCAGCCGCCGGTCCGCGAGATTGCTCAGGATGCGCAGGCCCACGGTGCCGCCCGTCCAGGCTTCCAGTTTCGGCGCCAGCCCCTCGGCCATGGTATTGACGGCGTTCGCGCCCATCGCATCCCGCACATCGACAACGAGATGGACAACGAGAAACGGCCCTGCCACGCGCAGCTCCAGATCGCGAAAGCCGCCACCGAGCGCAACCAGCATCGGATCAGCCGCGTTGCAGAAACCCGCGATCTCCTCGCGCCGCGCCTCGAGCGCCGCCTTGCCCGCTGCGATGTCGTCGAGACCGGTGATCTGCACCTGCGCGATCATGCAGGGTGCATCGGCCTGCGTCGTCACGCCCCCGCTGTCGCGGCAGGCCCGCGCGCCATTGCCCACGGCGGCGATGACGGAGCTTTCCTCTGTGGCCATCGGCACAAGAACGTCCTCGCCATCGACAACGAGGTTGGTCGCCACGCCCAGAGGCACCGACATGACCGAGATCACGTTCTCGCTCAAATGATCGGCGAGGTCGCCATGATGCCGCGCCGCCGCTTCCAGCTCCGCGGTTTCCGCCGCGCTCAGCCCTGCGATCCGCGCCAGCGACTCAAGGCGCGCAGCGCGGCCCAGATTGTGAAACCCCGGAATCCTCGACGTGACCATGCACCTCTCCCCCAGCCGCCTTGCGGCGCGGCTCACTTCGCGTAGCCGATGCCCCGCAGCGCCTCGGTGATCTCATCCAGGATCGCCGGATCGTCGACCGTCGCAGGCATCTTCCAGTCAGCCCCGTCCGCGATCGACACCATGGTCGCCCGCAGGATCTTGCCCGAGCGCGTCTTGGGCAGCCGGTCCACGACGACCGCCTTCTTGAAAGCCGCCACCGGCCCGATCTGATCGCGCACGAGCTTCACGCATTCGGCCACGATCTCCTCGTGCGGTCGGTTCACGCCCTTCGACAGGCACAGGAAGCCGACAGGCATCTGGCCCTTCAGCTCATCGCTCACGCCGATCACGGCGCATTCCGCCACGTCCGGATGCGAGGCAAGCACCTCTTCCATCCCGCCCGTGCTGAGACGATGGCCTGCCACGTTGATCACGTCATCCGTGCGCGCCATGATGTAAAGGTAGCCGTCCTCGTCGATCATCCCCGCATCGCCCGTCTCGTAGAAACCGGGGAAAGTGCTCAGATAGCTCTTCTGAAAGCGGTCTTCCGCGTTCCACAGGTTTGGAAGCGTGCCCGGGGGCAATGGCAGCTTGATGGCGATCGCGCCCAGCTCACCCGTTTCCAGCTCGTGACCGTCATCACCCAGGATGCGCACGTCATATCCCGGCATCGGCACGGTCGGGCTGCCCAGTTTCACAGGCAGCGGCTCGATCCCGACAGGGTTGCCCGCGATGGTCCAGCCGGTCTCGGTCTGCCACCAGTGGTCATAGACCGGCTTGCCGGTCATCTCCTGCGTCCAGGTGATCGTGTCCGGGTCGGCCCGCTCGCCGGCAAGATAGATCGCGTTGAGCGCGCTCAAATCATATTTGCCCACGCATTCCCCCTTGGGGTCCTCCCGCTTCACCGCTCGGAAGGCCGTCGGCGCAGTAAAGAAGCTCTTGACCTTGTGCTCCGAGATCACGCGCCAGAACGTGCCCGCGTCGGGCGTGCCCACGGGCTTGCCCTCGAAAACGATCGTCGTGTTGCCGTGAATGAGCGGCGCATAGGCGATGTAGCTGTGGCCCACGACCCAGCCCACATCGGACGCCGCCCAGAACACATCGCCGGGATCGACATTGTAGATATTCTTCATCGTCCAGTTCAGCGCAACGAGGTGGCCCGCCGTGTGCCGAATGACGCCTTTGGGCTGCCCTGTCGTGCCGGAGGTATAGAGGATGTAGGACGGGTGGTTGCCCTCCACGGGGACACATTCGGCAGGCTCCACGCCATACTGGAAGCCATGCCAGTTCACATCCCGGCCTTCCTTGAGCTCGGCCACTTCCTGCTCGCGCTGGAAGATCACGCAGAACTCGGGCTTGTGCTCGGCAATGTCGATCGCCCCGTCGAGAAGCGGCTTGTAGTGGACGACACGTCCCGGCTCGAGCCCGCAGGAAGCGGCGATGATCGCCTTGGGCTTGCAGTCGTCGATCCGCACGGCCAGTTCATTGGCCGCGAACCCCCCGAAAACGACCGAATGGATCGCGCCCAGGCGCCCGCAGGCCAGCATCGCCTCCAGCGCCTCGGGCACCATCGGCATGTAGATGATGACGCGGTCTCCCTTCTCGATGCCCTTGGCTCTCAGCGCGCCCGCAAGCGTGGCAACACGGTTGCGCAGCTCGACAAAGGAAATCTCGCGCTTGGTATGGGTGATCGGGCTATCATGGATGATCGCCGTCTGCTCGCCCCGCCCGGCCTCGACATGGCGGTCCACCGCGTTCCAGCAGGTGTTGCACTTGCCGTCGGAAAACCACTCGTAGAGGTTCTCGCCGCGCTCGAACAGCGCCTTGCTCGGCTTCTCGTCCCAGTCAATGGCCTCGCCGGCCTCCATCCAGAACCCCTCCGGGTCAGCCTGCCAGGCGTCGTAAACGTCTTTGTATCCCATCACTGTCTCCTCCTTTGCGCCAGAGTGTCGGCGCGTCGCGGCCCCGTGGCAAGTCCGCTGCGCTTACCACGCGTCAGTTTGGCGCGTCTCGCTTCGCAAAATTAGCAAAATCACATCGCAAATATTTGCAAACCACCCAGAAACCGCAAACATGCTGCAAAACAGCGTGCGCACTGCAAATCTGCAAATTTTCCGGCAGGCTGCGAGTCAGCCGTAATGCTTGACCGGCGTGCCCGCGATCGCCGCCATGTTCAAAAGCCCCCGCGCGGTGATCCCCGGGGTGACAACATGCGCTCGGTTGCCCATGCCCATCAGGATCGGCCCGACTTCAAGGCCACCCGCCTTCATCTTCAGGATGTTTCGTGCAGCCGAGGCCGCATCGGCATGGCCGAAGATCAGCACATTCGCCGCGCCGTCCAGCCTGTTGCCCGGCAAGAGCCGTTCGCGCAAGTCGGGATCCAGCGCCGCATCCAGGTTCATCTCGCCCTCGTAGGCAAAGTCCCGCGGGCTCGAATCGAGTATCTCCAACGCCGCGCGCAGTCTCTGGCCCGAGCCCTGCGACTGGTTGCCGAACTGGCTCTGCGAGCACAGCGCAACGCGCGGCTCCACGCCGAAACGCTTGGCATGGCGCGCCGCGCCTATCGCCGCCTCGGCAATCTGCTCGGGGCTGGGCAATGTGTGCACATGCGTATCGGCGATGAAAAGCGGCCCGTCCTCGAGAATCATCATGGAGAGCGCCCCGTGCGGGCGCAGCTCCTCGCCGCCAAGCACCTGGGCAACATAGCTCAAATGCCAGCGAAACTCACCGAAGGTGCCGCATATGAGGCTGTCAGCATCACCCCTGTGAACCGCCACTGCGCCGATGGCCGTGGTGTTCGTGCGCATGATCGCCCTGGCGAGATCCGGTGTTACGCCGCGGCGCGCCATGATCTCGTGGTAAGACCTCCAGAAATCGCGGTAGCGCGGGTCGTTCTCCGGATTGACCAGTTCGAAATCCGTTCCGGGGCGAACCTTGATCCCATGGCGCTCCAGCCGGGCCTCGATCACTTCGGGTCGCCCGATCAGGATCGGCTTCTCGGTCGTTTCCTCCAGAATCGCCTGCGCCGCGCGCAACACGCGCTCGTCCTCGCCTTCCGCGAAGATGATGCGGCGCGCCGCCGTCGAGGCCGCCTCGAA
>JAWLEL010000201.1:0-5323 GCA_041686165.1 Lentibacter sp. | reverse complement strand
GCGATCTCGGGCGATCCGATCACCGACAAGTATGAACGCGCCTTTGCGCATTGCGACATCCTCGTCATCGGCTCCGGCCCGGCGGGCCTGATGGCGGCGCTGACGGCTGCGGAGTCGGGCGCGGATGTGATCCTCGCGGAAGAGGACAGCCGCATGGGCGGGCGACTTCTGGCCGAGGTCGAGGAGATCGGTGGGCAGCCTGCGCGCGACTGGGCGGCGCAGATGGTGCAGCGCCTTGAAGAGATGGACAATGTGCGGTTGATGCCGCGCACCACGGTGACCGGCGCCTATGACGGCGGCACCTACGGCGCGCTGGAGCGCGTGGCGCATCACCGCCCGCTGGAGCCGGGACTGCCCAAGGAGACCTTCTGGCGCATCGCGGCAAAGCGTGCCGTGCTGGCGGCAGGGGCGCTCGAGCGGCCCGTGGCCTTCCAGAACAACGATAGGCCGGGGATCATGATGGCCAGCGCGGTGCGCGCCTATCTGAACCGCTGGGACGTGGCACCTGGGCAGAAGGTGGCCGTGTTCGGCAACAATGACAGCGCGCACCGGACGGCGCGCGACCTGCTGGCGCGCGGCGTGCATGTCTGCGCGCTCGTCGACAGTCGGCCCGACGCCGTGACCGACCTCGATTTGCCGTTCTACGCGGGTGCCCAAGTCTGCGGCAGTGAGGGGCGCAAGGGGCTTGAAGCGGTGAGCATCGCGCGGCCTTCGGGAATCGAGAAGGTGCAGGCCGATTGCCTCGCCATGTCCGGCGGCTGGAACCCCAGCGTTCACCTCGCCTGTCATATGAACGGACGGCCCGAATGGCGCGAGGACATCGCCGCCTTCGTCCCGAAGCCCGGCATGGTGCCGGGTCTGATCGCGGCGGGGGCCTGCAACGGGGCTTTCTCGACGGCGGAATGCCTCGGTGAAGGCGTCGGCGCGGCGCAGGCGGCGCTGGAGGCGCTCGGGCTCAAGGCGAAGGAACCGGAGCTTCCCACGGCGGCGTATGGCGAGACAAGGATTGCGCCGCTCTGGGCCGTGCCTGGCAAGGGCCGCGCCTGGCTCGATTTCCAGAATGACGTGACCGTGAAGGACATCAAGCAGGCGGCCACCGAGAATTTCCGCTCGGTCGAGCATATGAAGCGCTACACGACGCAGGGCATGGCCACCGACCAGGGCAAGAACTCCAACGTGCAGGCGCTTGCCGTGCTGGCCGATGCGACGGGGCGGGGCATCCCGGAGACGGGCACGACGACCTACCGCCCGCCCTTCACCCCTGTCGCGATTGCGGCGATGGCGGCGGGCTCCGAGGACAAGGGCTTCGCACCTGAGCGGCTGACGACATCGCACCGACTGAGCATCGAAGCGGGTGCGCCGATGATCGAGGCGGGGCTGTGGTATCGCCCCAGCTACTTTCCGCGAGCCGGCGAGACGACCTGGCGGCAGAGCTGTGATCGCGAGGTGGGCTTCGTGCGCAACGCGGTCGGCATCGCCGATGTCTCGACGCTGGGCAAGATCGATATCCGCGGCAAGGATGCAGGTGCCTTCCTCGACTTCGTTTACACGAACATGTTCTCGACCCTGAAACCCGGGCGCGTGCGCTATGGCCTGATGCTGCGCGAGGACGGGCATGTCATGGATGACGGCACGACGGCGCGGCTGGCCGAGGACCACTACGTCATGACGACGACAACCGCGGCGGCGGGTGAGGTGATGAAACATCTCGAATTCGTCGCGCAGGGGCTGAGGCCCGATCTCGATGTGCGCTTCGCCTCGGTCACCGAGCAATGGGCGCAGTTCGCCGTGGCCGGGCCGAAATCACGCGAAGTTCTGGACGAGGTTCTGGACAGCCCGCTCAAACCCGAGGACTGGCCCTTCATGGCCTGCGGCGATGTGAAGATCGGAGGGCTTGACGGGCGGCTCTTCCGGATCAGCTTTTCGGGGGAGCATGCCTACGAAATCGCCGTGCCCTCGCGCTATGGCGAGAGCCTCTTCGCGGCGCTCAAGGCCAAGGCCGAGGACAGGGGCGGCGGGGCCTACGGTATGGAGGCGCTCAATGTCCTGAGAATCGAGAAGGGCTTCATCACCCACGCGGAAATCCACGGGCGCGTGACCGCTTTTGATATAGGCATGCAGGGCATGATGAGCAAAAAAAAGAACTTCATCGGCAAGGGAGCTGCGGCGCGACCGGGTCTTCTGGAGGAAGACCGCGAGATGCTCGTCGGCCTGAAACCCAAGGGAGCGGTCAAGCAGCTTCTGGCGGGCGCGCATCTTTACGGCGAAGGAATGGAGCCCCATCGGGAAAACAACGAGGGCTATGTCACCTCGGTCGGGTTCTCGCCGACGATGGAAGGCTATGTCGGGCTTGGCTTCTTGAAAGCCGGCCGCGCGCGCCATGGACAGACCGTGCGCATGGTCGATCACCTGCGCGGTGTCGAGACGCTTTGCAAGGTCTGTCATCCGGTGTTTTTCGATCCAGAGGGGGAGCGCAGCCGTGAATAAACTCAAGCCACTTTCGCCCTGTTCGGGGTTGTTGCCACTTCAGATAGGTGAGGCTCGTCTCAGTGAATCTGCAGCGGAACCGATGTACCTGATCGCACCTTTCGCCGGTAAGGAAGGCGCAGTTTCCCAGGCTCTCGCCATGGACTGGCCAAAGCCGGGCGAGATTGTCGCGCAGGAAGGTGTGCAGCTGGTCTGGTTCGGCAAGGCGCAAGCGCTGCTGATTGGCGCGGCGCCGAAGGCCACACTTGCGCGGCACGCTGCTGTGACGGATCAGTCCGATGCTTGGGCGCGCGTATTTCTGGAAGGCAACAGCGCACGGGAGGTGCTGGCGCGGTTGACGCCTGTGGATCTGCGCGATGCGGTATTTGCCGTCGGCCAGGCTGCGCGCACCGAATTGTTCCACATGCAGGCGTCGATTGCGCGGCTCGACGAAGAACGCTGGCAGATCATGACGTTCCGTTCGATGGCTGGCACGCTGGTCCATGATATCAAAACCGCGATGGAAGGCGTCCGTGCGCGCGAGCGAAGCTAAGCCGTTTTCTGGAGCGGCTCTCGGCGACTGCCCGAGTGCGATGCGATTTCATCGCATTGAACCGGGCAGAATTTCACGTCGGAATTCTGCTAGGCCGGTTCGGATGTCAGCCAGACACCGCCCTCGGGGCGCAGGGTCAGGATCATGACCGGCTCCGGGCTGCGCCCCTGGACAAGTGAAAATCGGCGCTTCGAAAGCAGGGTCGCGAGAATGATGACTGCTTCCTGCAGGGCAAAGCTTGCCCCGATGCAGATGCGGGGACCATCGCCGAATGGGAGGTAGGCATAGCGGTCAGGTTTCTGTTCGAAACGTGTGGGGCGAAAGGCGTCGGGGTCATCCCAAAGCAGGACATTGCGATGCAGGGCATAGATCGGGATCATCACCGTATCGCCCTTGCGCACTTCACGGCCCGCGAGCATGTCATCTGCTTGGGCTGTTCGGGAGATGACCGAGGCCGGCGGATAGAGACGCAGGGCCTCATCGATGATCATGCGGATGAAAGGCAGGTTTTCCAGATCATCGGCAGTGGCGGCACGGCCTTGCAACGCATCCTGCGCCTCTGCGCGTGCGCGCTTCTGAACATCCTGGTCAAATGCGCATAGGTAAAGCGCCCAAGACAGTGTAAGCGCCGTGGTTTCATGGCCCGCTACGATAAATGTCAGAAGGTTGTCGCGCAATTCGGCCGTGGTCATCTGTCGCCCGGTCTTGGGGTCTTCCCCTTCCAGCAGCAAGTCCAGCAGGTCGGATACCCCCTCCTTGCCGTCAATGCGGCGCGAATTGACGGCGTCATCGGCAATGCCTTTCATCTGGCGCAGGCTCTGTCCGGCCATGACGCGGGAAGGCCGCGGCACCCAGTCGGGAAGCCCGAGAACGTCGAAGAGCGAAAGCTTGCCCGCGGCGGCGATATAGCTGTCGATGGCGCGATGCACCTCATCAGAGGAGAAACTGTCCGAACCCGAGAGTGTCACCTTT
Organism: Lentibacter sp.; assembly: GCA_041686165.1. Classification (GTDB taxonomy): domain Bacteria; phylum Pseudomonadota; class Alphaproteobacteria; order Rhodobacterales; family Rhodobacteraceae; genus Lentibacter. The sequence goes on along the minus strand of JAWLEL010000201.1, from coordinate 1,332 downwards.
GAGATGATCTCGAAGGTTGTACGCACCATCTCCTCGTAGATGTCGGTTGCGCGTTTGCCCGCAGCTTCGATTCGTGCAAGGCTTGTCTCGGCTGTGACGGACATGATGGGGGCGAGGTTCTCGACATTTCGGCGCGAGAAGACAGGCGAGGCAGTGCGGCGTTGCCAGCGCCAATGCGCGCCCTCCGCAATGAAGAGCGACTCGCCGATGGCGGGCTTGAGCAGGTTCTTTGTGACCAGCGACTTGGGGTAATTTTCCAACTCTTCCAAGAGCACTCTTCGTATGGCAACAGGGTCCATGAGCATGTGCCAGCGCACGCCCGTGCGGCCTGAGACGATCGGCTGTGTCGTTGCGATCCTTGGGATTATGGAGAGCACGTTTCGCCGCGCGGCGCCGAGCGACTGAAGCAGGCTCATGGGTTCCGTGACGAGAGGTACGGAGACTGGAAGAGATGCTGTCTCCTGCGGTTTCGGATCGGGATATGGCATCAGGCGTCTCCTTCATCCTCCGATATAGGGAGGGAGATACGCTGCGGCAATTGCATACGCGCGCTGACTCGTATATCCGAAGGTCAACTGATAGATAGGAGCCGAGATGCTGCGCCGTTTCTTTATTCTTGCCACAATGAGCTTTCTCGCGGCTTGCGCGAGCCCTGACGATCTCGACAAGCCCGCGGTTGATCTGGGCAATTTCGACTTTGGCCACAACGTTGTCGTGGCGCCCAATCTCGTGCAAGGTCCGCTCTCGCGCGAAAAGTCGAAGGAAGAATGGATCGAGGCTGTGGAAGCGCGCGTTGCCGAGCGGTTCGACCGCTATGAAGGTGAGAAGCTCTACCATCTAGGCATCAGCCTCGAAGGTTATATCCTCGCTCCACCCGGTGTGCCGCTCGTCGCCAGCCCCAAATCGACGCTGATCATCCGGGTCACAGTCTGGGACGACGCGGCAGGCAAGAAGCTCAATGAGAAAGCTCATCAGATTGTCGTCTTCGAGCAGCTTTCCGGTGAGACGATGATCGGTTCTGGGCTGACACAGACTGCGGATCAGCAACTCGAGAAGCTGGCGAAGAACGCCGCCAAGAAGATCGAGCTGTGGCTGGTGCGCCAGAAACGTGAAGAAGGCTGGTTTACCGAGTAAAACCAAGCCTTGATTTCCCTGCCAGAACCCAATATGTGGCCGCTCAGATCAACCTAGGCCCCGCATCGGGCGGGCCGCAAACAAAGGGGCGCCAACGCGATGGCAAAGGAAAAGTTTGACCGTAGTAAACCGCACGTGAACATCGGGACCGTTGGTCACGTTGACCACGGCAAGACGACGCTGACAGCTGCGATCACG
>JAWLEL010000200.1:0-5328 GCA_041686165.1 Lentibacter sp. | reverse complement strand
CCATGCTGCTCGGCGATGCTCACATCGAAGCAACGGCTCGGGTAGCGCTCGGCCATGAGGTCGAGCCCGGTCCCCCCCGGCATCGCCGCCGTGATCGCGCAGATCTTGTCATCTTCCGCCGCCAGCCTCGCAAGCTCCTGGCCGAAGACGCTGGTATAGCTCGGCGCATTGCTCGGGCTCTTCTTCTGCTTGCCGGTGACCACGTCGAACTTCGCCGTCGCATGGCCGCCGTCATTGCTTTCCTCGGCGGGGCGGTAGCCCTTGCCCTTCTTGGTGATCGCATGAATGAGGATCGGCCCGGTCGCCCGCGCCTTGACAGTGCGCAGAAGCGGCAGAAGCTGCTCCATGTCATGCCCGTCGATTGGCCCGATGTAGGAAAACCCCAGTTCCTCGAAGAGCGTGCCGCCCACGGTCATGCCCTTGAGCATCTCCTTGGCGCGCTTGGCGCCCTCCTGGAAGAAAGGCGGCATGAGGCTCACCGCGCCCTTGGCCGCGGCCTTGAGCTCCTGGAAGGGCTCTTCCGCGTAAAGCCGGTTGAGATAGCCCGACAGCGCGCCCACGGGCGGCGCAATGCTCATATCGTTGTCGTTGAGGATGACGAAAAGCCGCTTGCCGAGATGGCCGGCATTGTTCATCGCCTCGAAGGCCATGCCCGCGCTCATCGCCCCGTCGCCGATCACGGCGATAGCGTCGCCCAGCCCCTCGGGGCAGTTGCCGCCCAGATCACGCGCCACGGCAAAGCCCAGCGCCGCGCTGATCGACGTGGAGCTATGCGCCGCGCCGAAGGGGTCATAGGGGCTTTCACTGCGCTTGGTGAAGCCCGAGAGCCCGCCGCGCTGGCGCAGCGTGCGAATGCGGTCGCGCCGACCTGTCAGGATCTTGTGGGGGTAGCTCTGGTGCGAGACATCCCAGACAATCTTGTCCTTGGGCGCGTCGAACACCGCATGCAAGGCCACGGTCAGTTCGATCACCCCAAGCCCCGCGCCCAGGTGTCCGCCCGTCTCCGACACGGCGGATATCGTCTCCTGGCGCAGCTCGCCGGCCAGCTGCTCAAGCTCACCGTCGCTCAGGCGTTTCATGTCGCCGGGCGTGGTCACACCGTCGAGCAGGGGGGTTTCGGGTCTGTCGGCCATGGCGGGCCTTTCGGCTGGCTGCTGTTACTTGTCCCGCGAGATAACGAAGCGCGCCGCCTCCCGCAAGCTCTCGGCGTCGTCACCATACCGAGATAGGGCTTCGCAAGCCTCGTCTACAAGGTCTGCTGCACGGCGTTTAGCCGCATCGAGACCCAGAAGCGAGACGAAAGTCGCTTTTCCGGCTTCGGCATCCTTGTTCACCGCCTTGCCCGTCAACGCGGCATCCCCCTCCACATCGAGGATGTCATCAGCGATCTGGAAGGCCAGCCCGAGCGCCGCGCCATACCGCACGAGCGGCTCCGCATCATCATCGGCCATCACCGCGCCGGCGCTTGCGCTCCAACGGATGAGCGCGCCTGTCTTGCGCCGCTGAACCGCCTCGATGCCCTGCACCGTCAGGGGCGACTCGGCGCTCTCGGCGGCAATATCCATCATTTGCCCACCAACCATTCCGCCATGCCCCGAGGCCTCGGCCAGCCCCCGGATCAGCGGAACCGCCCGCGCGCCAAGCGACGAGTGACAAAGCGCCTCGAAGGCAGCGGCCTGCAAGGCATCCCCGGCCAGAACGGCCGTGGCCTCGTCCCACTTGCGATGCACGGTCGGCTTTCCGCGCCGCAGGTCATCATCGTCCATGCAAGGCAGGTCATCATGGATCAGCGAATAGGCATGGATGCATTCCACAGCGAAGGCCGCCTGTCCGGCCGGGGCCTCGTCCTGCCCATGCAGCCGGGCGCTCTCCAGTGCCAGGAAGGCCCTGAGCGCCTTACCGCCGGTCAACGCATAGCGCATCGCATCCAGGAGGGCCTCATGTGCCGTGCTCTCGGGCGATGAGAATGCGCGCGTCGAAAGACGCTCGGTCAGCGTCCTTGCACGTCCCAGCGCTTCTGTGAACGAAAGGCTTTCACTCGACATCGAGCGGCGTCGTGCCCGTCGGATTTCCATCGCCATCGAGCGTGATCGCGGCGACCTTTTCCTCGGCATCCTTGAGCTTCCTGGCGCAGTGGGCCTTGAGCTTCGCGCCGCGCTCGTAGAGTGCGATCGAGTCTTCCAGGGGCACATCACCGCGCTCGAGCTGGCCGACGACTTTCTCAAGCTCGGCCATGGCCGTCTCGAAGCTCATCTCCTCCACAGGTGTCTCGCTCGTCTCGCTCATCGCATTCTCCAGACCTTGTTCCGCCCGACCTTACAGCCGCGCGATAGTGGGTTCAATTCCCCTCGCGCGCGCCTTACGCTCACAGCATGTCAGAGATCGGAAAAAGCAATCTCGAGCTTTACCCCGAAGCTGCCCTCGCCGCGCACGAGGGGCTTCAAAGCGCGGCGCTCCGCGCCCTCCCCGGACATGAGTTTTCGGTGGAGACCATGCTGCATCTCGTGCCCGGACGCCATTGCGTTTTTCGCGGCGCTCTGGACGGGCAAAAGGCTGTTTTCCGGATGGCCCTTTCACAGACTGCCGGGGAAGAGCTCGCCCGCGAATGGGGCGAACTGTCCCGCGCCTGGCCTCACATGAGCGCGCCGCCGCTCACCACCCCCAGGCCGCTCGCCTTCGATGACGCGGCGGGGCTGATGGTCGCATCGCTCGCCCCGGGCGAAGGGCTGCTCGCTCACCTCTGGCGCATAGAGGCGCCCGACCGTGGCTCGCTCATCTCCCTCTCCGCCGACTGGCTGCGCAAATACACCGCGCCCACCGAAGAGCTGCGCGCGCCCAACCGCCGCCCCTGGCGCCGCTGGGCCGAGGAGGCCGCCGCCCGGCAGCCGCACGAGCACCTCCGCGAGGCCGAAGGCCGCGTGCTGCAAAAGATGAAGAAGCTCTATCGACAGATCGACGTTCCCGAATGGCGCGTCGTCCTTGCGCACGGTGACTTTCACCTCAACAATCTTTTCTGGGATGGCAAAACGCTCACGGGGATCGACCTTGGCGGCACGGGCCATGCACCGCTCTACAAGGATATCGCGCGCGCGCTTGTCCACATGGCGCGCCGGGGCATGCTGCCCTCCGGCAAGCGCCGCTTCGGTGTCGATGAAGAGGCGTTTCAGGCCTATGCAGAGATGTTTTCGCTCTCGGAGACCGAGACGAACGGCTTCCTGCCCTACTTCATCGCCTACGAGACTCTCATCAAGGTGGAGCACCCCGAGATGCCCCGCGCGCGCCTCGACCACGCGCAGGAAATGACCGAGGCGCTCTTTGCCGATCTGAAAGCGATCACCTGACCGTCACTCACCCAGCCGCCACAATCGCTGCGCCTCGGACGGCATGCGCGCCATCACGCGCTCGAAGGCCTTCCCGTTCATCTCCGCGCGCACTTCCGGAATGAGATCATCAAGAATGCCGACGGGCGCAAAGTTATGCGCCTGCCTGAAAGCCCTGACCTCCTGTTCGATCTCCGGAGGCGTGACCCAGGGTTGACATGGCGCGTCCAACTTCCAGTCCGCAACGAGAATAGCGCGCATCACCGCAGGCAGCGTATCGCCGAACTCCAGCACGAGATGTGGCTCTGTTCTGGCCCGAAAAGCCCGAAACAGGCCCTGCAACGCCGTGTAGATCACGTTGTCGCTTTCGATGAGTGTCCGCGCGCGCACCCTTTTCAGAAATTCGCGCCATTCCTCGCTTGAATGGCGGTAGGTATAAGGCATCGGCATCCCAGCTTAACCCCGCGCCTTGAGCACATCGACATGCGCCCGAACGGAGCGGCCCAGCGATGCGAGGTCATACCCCCCTTCAAGAACCGAAACGAGCTTGCCGCCGCAATGCGTGTCTGCCACGTCACAGAGCTTTTCCGTCAGCCAGGAAAAATCATCCTCGACCCAAGCGAGGTCTGCCAGCGGATCATCCGCATGCGAATCGAAACCGGCCGAAACCAGAAGAAACTCGGGCGCGAACTTTTGCAGCGCGGGGAATACCTCTTCTTCATAAGCCTTGCGCATGACCGCCCCGTCCGTTTTCGGCTTGAGCGGGATGTTCATGACATTGTCATGCGCGCCTTTTTCGCTGCGCTCGCCTGTTCCCGGCCAGTGCGGAACCTGCTGCGAGGTGATGAAAAGCGTGCGCGCCTCATCCCAGAGAAGGTCCTGAGTCCCGTTCCCGTGATGCACGTCAAAATCCACGACGGCAACACGGCTCAGCCCGTGGCGCTCCAGAAGATGCTTTGCCGCGATCGCCACATGGCCGAAGAGGCAAAAGCCCATCGGCGTCTCCCGCTCCGCATGATGCCCCGGAGGCCGTGTCGCGACAAAGGCATTGCTCGCTTTTCCGTCCATCACTTCATCCACGGCTCCCAGCGCGCCCCCGACGGCGCGCATCGTCGCAAGGTAGGACCCGTGTGACATATGCGTGTCCGCATCGAGCCGTCCGGGCTCATGCCCGGCGATGAATTGATAATAGCTTTCCGGATGACACAGCAGCACATCGTCTGCCGTGCCCATCCGCGCCTCCCTGCGCGTGACATGCAGCCCCTCCAGCGCCTTCTCGATCGCAGCCAGCCGTTCAACCCTCTCAGGGTGACCATCTGGCGTGATGTGATTCCTGCAATCCTCGTGCATGTATACAGATGTCGTCATCTCACTCTCCCAGCTTGGCTTTCAGGTCATAAAGCACTTGCAGCGCCTCGCGCGGAGTCATCTCGTCCGGGAAGACTTGTGCAAGTTCAGTCTCGATTTCGCTTGATTTGGCGGGGGCAGGCTGCGGCGCGGGCGTGGCCGAGAAAAGCGGCAGATCGTCGACTACGGCCTTCGCCTGCCCGCCCTCCCGCTCGCCCTTTTCCAGCGCATCGAGCACGACACGCGCCCGTTCGATCACGCTGTCCGGCAGCCCTGCCAGCTTGGCCACCTGCACACCGTAGGAGCGGTCGGCCACGCCCTTGCGCACCTCGTGCAGGAAGATGATCTCTCCCTCCCACTCCTTGACCATGACGGTCGCATTGGAACACCGCTCCAGCTTCTCGCTCAGCCGCGTCATCTCGTGATAATGCGTGGCAAACAGCGCACGACAGCCGTTGACCTCGTGCAGATGCTCCAGCGTCGCCCAGGCGATGGACAGGCCGTCATAGGTTGCAGTTCCGCGCCCGATTTCGTCGAGGATCACGAGCGCGCGGTCATCGGCCTGGTTGAGGATCGCCGCCGTCTCCACCATCTCGACCATGAAGGTCGAGCGCCCGCGCGCCAGGTCATCACTTGCGCCCACGCGGCTGAACAGCTGGCT
>JAWLEL010000199.1:0-5334 GCA_041686165.1 Lentibacter sp. | reverse complement strand
TGATAGCTCGGCGGCAAGGCCTCGCCACTGAAAAGAACCTGTCCGCTCATCGGCGGCAAGAGCCCCGTTATGCAGCGTGCCGTCGTCGACTTGCCGGAGCCGGATTCCCCGACGACCGCAACGGTCATCCCTTCGTAGATGTCGAATGACACGTCCTCCAGGACCTTTTCACCGCCCGTATAGGCCGCATCCACGTTCTGCACCGAAACCAGGGGAGTCGCGTCCTTCGGCCGCGACTTCTGCGGCCTCTTGAAGCTGCGCACGGCCCAGAGGGACTTCGTGTAGTCCTCCTGCGGATCGCTCAGCATCTTCTCCGTCGACGCCTGCTCGACTTCTTCGCCCTTGAGCAAGACCTTGATCGTGTCGGCCATCTGAGCGACGACGGCAAGGTCATGGGTGATGTAGATCGCAGCCGTATTGAACTGATCGACGATGTCGCGGATCGCGGCAAGAACCTCGATCTGCGTCGTCACGTCCAGCGCCGTTGTCGGCTCGTCGAAGATGATCAGGTCAGGACGGCAGGACATGGCCATCGCTGTCATGGCTCGCTGCAACTGACCACCGGACACCTGGTGAGGATACCGGAACCCGATCTCCTTGGGATTGGGCAAGCGCAGGCGCTCGTAAAGCTCCATGGCATCCTCTTGCGCCTCCATCCTTTTCTGGATGCGGTAGTGCAAGGGCGCTTCGGTGTGCTGATCAATGATCTTGTGAGCCGGGTTGAAGCTTGCGGCCGCTGACTGTGCAACATAGGCAATCCTCGCCCCGCGCAGGGCGCGTCTCTCGGATTCCGTTGCCGTTGTCAGCTCCATACCATCGAAGTCGATGGAACCTCCGGAGATGCGCGTGCCATCCCGGGCATAGCCCATCGCGGCCGCGCCGATCGTGGATTTGCCGGCACCGGACTCGCCGATGAGGCCCATGACTTCACCACGGTGAAGTTTCAGATCCACACCCTTGATGATCGGCACCCACTCTTCGCCCGTGAAGCCCTCGATCTTGAGGCCTTCAATATCAAGCAACAATTGCTTTTTCTTCATTGTTCCTGACATGTCTCTTACTCCTTGAGGCCGGAAGACCGGTACAGCATCCAGTCGACTACGAAGTTGACCGCGACAGTTAGAAGCGCGATCGCGGCGGCGGGGATGAGCGGTGTGATATCGCCGAATGAAATCAGCGTCGCATTCTCACGCACCATGGACCCCCAGTCAGCCGCGGGCGGCTGAATACCGAGGCCAAGGAAACTCAGACCGGCGACCAGCAGGAAGACGAAGCAGAACTCGAGGCCGAACTCCGCAATCAGCGGCGCCGTCGAATTGGGAAGGATTTCCTTGCGGATCAGGTATCCCCGTTTCTCACCGCGCAGCTTGGCGGCCTCGATATAGTCCATGACCACCACATTCCCGGCGACGGATCGGACCAGCCGGAAAACCCGCGGCGAGAAGATGATCGCAACGGCAATGATGATGACGATCACCTTGGGGCCGAAGATCGCCAGCATGAGCAGGGCGAAGATCAATGAAGGGATCGACATGATCACGTCGGCTGCACGACCGAGGACCTGATCCATCCAGCCGCCACGCACCGCGGCGTAAAGTCCGGCTGTCGCACCAAGAAGGAACGCGGCCGAAGTGGCCAGAAGCGCGAGGCCAACAGAGTTGCGCGTACCGTAGACGATGCGGCTGAACATGTCGCGACCAAGTTGGTCGGCGCCCAGCAACATGTTTTCATCGGCCGGGGCAAAGGCCGAAGCAATCACCTCGGTCTCACCGTGTGGCGCAATCCAGGGCGCAAGGAAGCCCGCGATTGCATATGTAAACATAACGAACAGGCCGAAAGCGGCTGTCAAAGGTGCCGTTTTCAACTCCTTCGCCGCGTTTGTCGGCAAGATTGCGACGAGGAACTCCCGGAACCCGTAGGACATTCCGGCCGCAAGGGCCAAGAGGCCCGCTATGATGGCGATAAACTGAAGCCCGCTCGTGCCACCGACAATGGCCACGACAAAGCTGACCAACGTCAGCGAAAAAAGCGGAAGGAAAACACTTCTCCTATCCATGTACGCTGCCAAGCAGGATGCGCCAATCAGGACGGCGAAGTATGCGATTACGAAAATGCTCATGATTTCGCCCCCTTATTTCGGATGCCGCAAGCGCGGGTTGGTGAGAATTGCGCCAACGTCGGCGGCGAGGTTGAGCAGGATGAACGTCGCCGCGAAGATCAGGCAACAGGCCTGTACGACGGGGAAGTTCTGCTTGGTGACGGCATCGACAAGCGTCTGGCCGATACCCGGATAGACGAAGACAACTTCAACCAGAACCACACCCGTGATGAGATAGGCCAGGTTCAGCGCGATCACGTTGATGATCGGGGCCCAAGCGTTCGGCAGAGCGTGCCTGACAATCACTTTCAGTGGCGGTGTCCCTTTCAAGCGCGCCATTTCGATATATGGCGAAGAAAGCAGGTTGATGATCGCCGCCCGTGTCATGCGCATCATGTGCGCAGTGACGACAAGCACCAGCGTCATCGCGGGCAGGAATGTTCTGTGAAGCAATTCGCCGAAGGTCATTCCCTCCGACAAGCTGGCCAGCGAGGGAAACATGTCTGTCCTGACGGCAAAGAGCAGGATCAAGACGTAACCCAGGAAGAACTCGGGGCTGGAGATCGATGTCAGCGTCAGCACGTTCGCGACCCGGTCGAACAATGTGTTGCGCAGCAGAGCAACAACAATGCCCAGGATGACGGCGAAGGGAACGGCGATAACCGCCGCGTAGGCCGCCAGGAAGAGCGTGTTGCGAAAACGCTCTCCGATGATCCCGCTGACAGGTTCTCCGCTCGTGATCGAGACCCCGAAATCCCCGACGACCGCGCCTGCGAGCCAGTCGAAATATCGGACGATTGCGGGCCTGTCGAGGCCCATCTCCTCACGCAACGCGGCGAGGTTCTCTTCCGTTGCACCCATCTGGAGAATTGCTTCGGCGGCGTCGCCCGGAAGCATTTCGACCATGAAAAAGATGATTACCGAGATGACAAGCAGCGTGATCAGGCCATACCCCAATCGCTTGCCGATAAGTGAGACAATGTCCCCCATCGTTCTTTCCCCTATCCCTTGTTCGGACTTCAGTTGGTCCTGTTTGGTCGTTTTGACCTTTTGTGCCTGTATGTCAGGCAATAACCCGGGGCCCCGGCAACGCGGGACCCCGGTCTGTCTTTCAGGCTATCAGGCTTCGAACCACCAGCGGCTACAGGCGCGCGCGCCGTCCATCTGCCAGCTTGGTGCCAGATCCGGACCGTGCTTCACGTTGCTGCGGCGGGCGTAGACGAAGTTCGGGAAGAACGGAATGATCGTTCCGCCGTCCTGGTTCGCCAGCAACGCCATTTCGCGGTACATTTCTGCACGCTTGTCGTTGTCCAGCTCGGCCTTGGCCTGGAGAAGCAGCTCGTTGAAACGCTCGTTCTGCCAATGGCTTTCATTCCAGGCCGCGTCGTCCTTGTAGGCCAGCGAATACATCACGTCCGGCGTCGGACGCGCGCCCCACTGAATCACACTCCAAGGCTCCTTGAGCCAGACATCCGAGTAGTAGCCATCGTTCGGCTCGCGCACGACATTGATGTCGATGCCAGACTCCTTGGCCTGCTCGGAATACAGAACACACATGTCGACCGCTCCCGAAAAGACCGTATCCGCAACACGCAGGTCCACGGACAGATCTTCTGCGCCGGCCTTCTTGAGAAGCGACTTGGCCTTGTCGGGATCATACTCCGTCTGAGGAATGTCATCCGGCCAATAGGGCATCGCTGGCGAATGGTGGAAGTCGTTGCCCATTGTTGCGGTGCCGAAGGTGATCTTGTCGATGATCTCCTGGCGATCGATCGAATGCTTGAGCGCGTTACGCACATCCACGTTGTCGAACGGCGCAACGTCACAGAACATCGGCATGGTGATCGCCGCGGCCGAGGGCACATCGTCGATCTCGATGTTCGGATCGCGTTGCAGCAACGAGAGCGTCTTGAGCTCGAGCTGCGTGATCGCGTCCACATCACCGGTGACAAGCGCCGTCTGACGTGCGTTCGGGTCATTCAGGACGATGATCTCGACTTCGTCGAAATAAGCGCCTTCCAGATGCCAGTCATCGTGGCGAACAAGGCGATAGTTCACGCCCATTTCGATATCCACCAGCTTGTAGGGGCCACAGCCATCGCCACTCTGCCAGTCGATGCTGCCATCTTCATTGGCAGGCAGGATCGCCAGGTGATAGTCGGTCAACAGCCAAGGCAGGTCGGCGTTGCCGGAGCTCAGCGAGAAGGTGATCGAGTTATCGCCATTGTCGACGATATCCTCGACATCCGAGAGCAGCGCCTTGGCCGCCGATGTCGAATCCTCACCACGGTGATGGTTCATCGAGGCAATGACGTCATTCGCCGTGACCTTCGCACCACTGTGGAAAGTCGCTCTGTCATTGATCTTGAAGGTCCATTCCTTGGCACCCGGCTTCGCCGACCATTCGGTCGCGACATCCGGGCCGAGCGATCCATCGGGCTCGATCAGCGTCAGATATGAGCGGAACGTATGAGCGAGCTGGATCATCGAGAACGACAGGTATGTGCCCGGATCATGCGAGTCCGAGGTGTTGCCGTCGTGCGCACCGAGGCGGAAGTTCCCGCCTCGTGTCGGGGCAGCCTTGGCTGACGTGCCCCAAAGCCCGGTGGCCGCCGAGGCTGTCATGCCGGCAGCCATCGAGTAGTTCATGAAGCTCCGACGGGAAATCTTCCCCGTCCGTGCCGCATCGGCCAGCTTATCGATAAGTTCTGGGTTCTTTTTGGTCATGTTTCCTCCCTGACCTAGGTTTCTTGGAAAGCCGCTGAACGACGTTTCAGACGGCCCCAACGCGATTGAGTAGAGACTCCGCGTCAGTTGACATGCGCATCGAAGCACGAAATTGCGCCTGCAACCACTATAGATTTTACAAAAAACACTTGGAATTTTTAAAACTTCCGTGAATCGCGCTCCTTCTCGTTGCTCACACCATCGGCGCAAGCAGTGCTGGGGGCACTTTCGTTGGTCTCCTCGAGGGACGTACCGTCCTTATTATTAAGGGTTTATTTGGCTGGCCTGATTGGGTCCAATACTCCGGTTTTTGCCAGAAGACGGGGATGTATTCCATGGTACGCAAAACACACGGTCATTACCGGGGTTCTTCAACTCTGCGTGTCGCGACCTTCCTTCCCCGATAGCAAAGCTATGCCTATGCTCAAGAATCACCCGCAAGACCATGGTCTGAAACAGAATCATCCGGCAGGACAGCCGTTCAACCGGACCTGCTCGCAAGCTGGTTC
>JAWLEL010000198.1:0-5355 GCA_041686165.1 Lentibacter sp. | reverse complement strand
CGCGGGCGAGAAGCACAGCGTGTTGTTGAAACCCGGCACAGAGCGGTTCGTCGCGCCGATGATGACGCCCTGCTTGCCGCATTCGCCCACGACCTGCGCAACCTGTTTCTCCGCGGCGGGCTCCTTCGTGGCGCGGTCGGCGACCAGCTCGGCGCCGCAGAACAGGCCCACGCCGCGCACATCGCCGATGACGGCATGCCGCTCCTGAAGCGCGCGCAGGTTGTCCATCAGCCGCGCGCCCATCCTGGTGGTGTTCTCCAGGAGGCCCTCGTCCTCGATGATGCGCATGTTCTCGAGCGCCGCCGCAGGGCCCGCCGTGCAGCCACCGAAGGTGCTGATATCGCGGAAATAGTTGAGCGGGTCGGTGTCGTCGTCCTTGAACATCTCGAAGACGCGCTCGTTCGTCACGCAGCAGGCGATGGCCGCATAGCCCGAGGCGACCCCCTTGGCCATGGTCACGAAATCGGGCTCGACGCCGTAGTGCTGGTAGCCGAACCATTCGGTGCCCGTGCGGCCCACGCCGCAGACCACCTCGTCGATGTGCAGCAGGATGTCATACTTGCGGCACAGCTCCTGGATACGGGGCCAGTAGCCCTCGGGCGCGGGGATGACGCCGCCGCCCGCCGTGACCGGCTCGAGGCAGAGCGCGCCCACGGTGTCGGCGCCCTCGGCAAGGATCACCTCCTCGATGGCATTGACGCTGGCCTCGGCATAGGCCTCGCCGGAAAGGTCCCATTGCGCGCGGTATTCCATGCAATGCGGCACGCGCACGAAGCCCGGCGCGAAGGGGCCGTATTGCATGTTGCGCTCGTCCTGGCCGCCCGCGGACATGGCGGCGAGGGTCGAGCCGTGATAATCGCGGTCGCGGTAGAGGATCTTGTGTTTCCTGCCGCCGTGGCGCTTGTGAGCGATCTGGCGGACCATCTTGAAGGCCTTCTCGTTGGCCTCGGAGCCCGAGTTCGTCTGGTAGACGCGGGTCATGCCCGGCATCTTGGAGATCAGCTTCTCGGCAAAGAGCGCGCCGGGCACGGAGCCGGCGGAACCCGCGAAATAGGGCAGCTTCACGAGCTGGTCGCGCACGGCATTGGCGATGCTCTCCCGACCGTAGCCGACATTGACGGTCCAGACGCCGCCCGAGACGGCATCGAGATAGTCCTTGCCGTGCTGGTCCCAGACGCGCACGCCCTTGCCTTCGATGATGACACGCGGTTCACCTGTCTCGAAGGGCTTGTGCTGGGTGAGATGGTGCCAGACATGCGCGCGGTCAGCCTCGACCACTTGGCTGATGTCATTGGGAGAAAGAGTGCCGTCCATCATCAGGGTCTCCTTGAAAAGCGGCCCGGCCTCAAGGCGGATACGGGCCATTGATCGGGCGTTGTCCGGGGCGCGGGGCCATGGAACTCTCGCGGCAGCGGGCCATGAGCGCCTTACCACAAAGCGGTATTCGAGGCGAGTCTGATAGGGCCAGTATGGATGCTGATATATTGCCAGAAGAATGCCCTGAGCCTCTCGGTCCAAACGCCGAGAGGCAAGGAAATACCGTTCTGAGCGGTATTTCGGCTTATCGAAGCTGATGTTCAAGCAAACTGAAATCGATGCAGGTGCAGCAAAAAAGGTTTGCTCGGAATCAGATATTGTTCCCTCATGCTTGGTGAGGGTTTTGCGCGGAGCATCGCGCGGGCCTGACACAATGCCCGACAAGCCGACCCAATCGGCGGGCGAAGCGCCATGCAGCGCGGAACTCTACAACAGGAGACAAGGAATGAAAATCAAGACACACCTCACGCAGGCGATGGCCGCTGCGGCGATCTTCGCGGGCAGCCAGGCCTCGGCGATGGACGAGATCACGGTGGCTTACTTCCAGGAATGGCCGATGCCCTTCGAGTATGCGAAGGTCAAGGGCACCTACGACGAGGAGATGGGCATCAAGGTCAACTGGCGCGCCTTCGGCTCGGGCACGGAGATGAGCGCTGCGATGGCCTCGGGCGATGTGCATCTGGCCGTGAGCCAGGGGGTTCCGCCCTTCGTCGTTGCCGCGTCCAGCGGCCAGGACCTCCAGATCGTCGATGTGGCGGTGTCTTATGCAGACAATGACAATTGCGTCGTGGCCGAGGGGCTGGAAATCGACAAGACGAACGCCGGCGAGCTGGCCGGCAAAAAGGTTGCCGTGCCGCTCGGCACGGCGGCGCATTACGGCTTCCTCAAGCAGATGAGCCATTTCGGCGTCGATGTGGGCAGCCTTGATGTGGTGAACATGAACCCGCCTGAAGGCGCGGCCGCGATCGCTCAGGGCTCTGTCGACATGTTCTGCGGCTGGGGCGGCTCGCTGCGCCGTGCGAAGGAATACGGCAACGTGCTGCTCACGGGCGACGAGAAGACAGATCTTGGCATCCTTGTCTTCGACGTGACTTCGGGGCCTGCCGATTTCGTGGCCGAGAACGGCGACCTCGTGGCCAAGTTCCTCAAGGTGACGGCGGATGCCAACGCGATGTGGGCCGATGAGGCGAACCAGGCGGAGATGCTTCCGGTGATCGCCCAGGATGCGGGCATGGACGAGACGGCGACGATGGAAACCATCTCGACCTTCAAGTTCCCGACCGTGGAAGAGCAGCTCAGCGAAGCCTGGCTCGGCGGGAATGCGGCCACCTTCATGAAGGGTGTCGCGGATGTCTTCGTGGAAGCCGGCAGCATCGACTCGGCGCTGGATACCTACGAGAATACCGTGAACATCGGCCCGCTCGAAGCCGCGCACGGCATGTAAGGCAAGGCCTGTCGGCGCGCCCCTGCCCGGGACGCGCCGATCCGGCGTTCGCGGGGGCTGGAGCCCTTGTGACGCCTTCGGCGAGGGTATTTTGACCAGGAAGAAGCAGGGGGCGGTGCCCCCGAAAGGGCGGGCATGTCGACACTTTCCATCGAGAATATTTCCATGCGTTTCGAGCTGCCGGGGGGCGGGCATGTGCAGGCGCTCGAGGGCATCAACCTCGAGATCAAGTCAGGCGAATTGATGAGTGTTCTCGGGCCTTCGGGCTGTGGGAAGACCACGCTGCTCAACATCATTGCGGGGTTCCTTGCGCCGACGGAAGGGCAGATGACGCTGAATGATCACCTGATCACCGCGCCCGACGCGGAGCGCGGCATGGTGTTTCAGCAAGGCGCACTCTTCGAATGGATGAGCGTGCGGGAGAACGTCAGTTTCGGCCCGCGCATGAGAGGCCAGCGAGAGCGGGAATGGGCCGGAACCGTGGACCACCTGCTCGACATCGTGGGGCTGGGCGATTTCAAGGAGAAGTCTGTCTTCGAGCTTTCCGGCGGTATGCAGCAGCGCGTGGCACTGGCCCGCTGCCTTGCCAATGATCCCGACGTGATCCTGATGGACGAACCGCTGGGCGCGCTCGATGCGCTCACGCGCGAGAAAATGCAGGGGCTTGTGCTCAAGCTCTGGAAGGAGACGGGCAAGACGATCATCCTCATCACCCACTCCGTGGAAGAGGCTCTCTTGCTTGGCGAGCGGCTGCTCGTCCTTGCGCCACGTCCGGGGCGGATCCACCGTGAATACAAACTGCCCTTTGCGGACATGGGCGTGGGGCAGGACCTGCGGGAAGTCAAGAAAGACCCCGAGTTTTCCGAGAAGCGTGAAGAGATCCTGAGCATGATCTGGGACATGGAAGAAGAGATCATGGGCCGCAGCGAGGAGGCAGGCGCATGATGATCCTTATCATTTACATCGTGATTTTCGCCCTGGCGTTCTTCGTTGTGCGCTATGGCGTCAAGAAGCTCGTGCACAGTGCCGAGGATTTCACCTCGCTCAAGACGGTCACCTTCGGCGACGAGAGCGCCGTGCGCCCCGACCGCTGGGCCAGCGTGATCTCGGTGATCACGATTTTCCTTCTCTGGGGGGCCTTTACCGGCTCCAAGTGGACGCCTGTCCATGCGCCGGGGCCATTCGTGGGCGACACGGTTCTGACCTATACGCTGGAAGACGCGGAGGGGAACAGGGATGATGCGCAGGTGATGGTGCGCGTCTTTTCCCATGGGGAGAACCCTCCCGCGCCCGAGGTCGAGCCGGGAGACGGCTTTGCCAGGAATGACGCCGTGCTGATCTCGGCGGGGCGGTCCAAGACGATCATTTTCGACAAGAACGACGACGCCAAGCGCAAGGACGGCGCACGGCTCGTGGCCATCGACGGCAAGCCCATCGGGCCGGACACTGTCGTGAACGTCGAGGCCGGGCGCGTGGCGCTCACGGACAAGGGCGCGATCTCGCTGACCCCGCCGCAGGGCTTGCAGATGGAGCCGGTCTGGCTGCCGCCGCCCGAGACTGTCGTGGAGCGGTTCTGGGAGGTTTCGAAAACGGGATACCAGAATTTCACGCTCTGGGAGCATCTCTTCTGGTCGCTCTTCCGCGTGATCGTGGGCTTTGCGCTGGGTGCAGCGGTGGGGATTCCGCTGGGCTATGCCATGGGTCTGAGCAACTGGTTCCGAGGCTGGTTCGACCCGATCGTGGAGTTCATGCGGCCGGTGCCGCCGCTGGCGCTCATTCCGCTGGTCATCATATGGGCCGGGATCGGGGAGTCGGGCAAGATCATCCTCCTGTTCCTCGCTGCGCTCTGGATCATGACCATCGCGGCGCGTGCGGGCGTTTCGGGTGTGAACATCTCCAAGGTGCACGCGGCCTATTCGCTCGGTGCGAGCAAGTGGCAGCTCATGCGCCACGTGATCGTGCCCAACTCGCTGCCGGAGATATTCACCGGCGCGCGCGTTGCCATGGGTGTCTGCTGGGGGACGGTCGTCGCGGCCGAGCTTGTCGCGGCCGAGAAGGGCGCGGGCATGATGATCATGGTGGCCTCGCGGTTCCAGCTTACGGATATCGTCATCATGGGGATCATCCTCATCGGGATCATCGGCTATGGAATCGATATTCTCATGCGGATGGCCGAGCGCTATCTCGTCCCCTGGAAGGGGCGCTCCTGACGCGAATGGAAGCTTGGGCGACGAACCTTCTTGGCGAGCTGTTCGGCGTCGCGGTGAGCGCGGCCGACCCGTTCGAGGCGATGCGCGGGCGGCTGCCCGAGCGGCCGAAAGGGCGCAGCGTCGTCATCGGGGCGGGCAAGGGCGCGGCGCAGATGGCGCAGGCTCTTGAGCGGCATTGGGATGGCGCGCTGAGCGGCACGGTCGTTACGCGCTATGGCTTTGCCGCGCCCTGCGAGCACATCCGCGTTCTGGAGGCGGCGCATCCCGTGCCCGACGAAGCCGGGCTTGCGGCGAGCGCGGCGCTGCTGGCCGAGATCGGGGGATTGTCGGAGGATGATCTTGTCATCGCGCTTGTCTGCGGCGGGGGCTCGTCGCTTCTGGCCG
>JAWLEL010000197.1:0-5397 GCA_041686165.1 Lentibacter sp. | reverse complement strand
CGGTAATACTGCGTCACCTCCACACCAAGCCCGTTGAGGATACACGCGAACTCGCAGGCGATGTATCCGCCACCTACGATGAGCATCTTGCCGGGCAGCTTGTCGAGATGGAAAATCTCGTTGGAAGTAATGCCGAGTTCCGCGCCCTTTTGCTCGGGCGTCACGGGCCAGCCGCCCATGGCCAGCAGGATATGCTTGGCGCTCTTGCGGGTCCCGTCTGCCAGCTCGACCTCATGGGCCCCGACAAGCCTTGCGCGGGTGTCGAATGTCTCGACGCCGCTGTTCTTCAGAAGGCTCCGGTAAACCCCTTCCAGCCGGTCCAGCTCCGCGTGCAGCTTGCCCTTGAAGGCCTCCCAGCTGAATTGGCCAGCCGTCACGTCCCATCCATAGGCCTTCGCATCTTCCATCTGACCGGGGTATTCGCTCGCAAAAACCATCAGTTTCTTGGGCACACATCCCCGGATCACGCAGGTGCCGCCATAGCGGCTCTCCTCGGCCAGCGCGACCTTTGCACCGCCCTGCGCGGCCACCCGCGCTGCGCGCACGCCACCAGAGCCGCCACCGATCACGAAAAGGTCGTAGTCAAAACTCATGTTCAGTCCTTCATTCCATCAAATCCGTGAAAAGATTATCCTCCTCGAGGAAATCCAGCCGGTCCCTCTCGACCGTTCCGGCATTGATATCGCGGATCTCGACCTTGCCGTCGCCATAGCCCACGACCACCTGGTCGCAAATATCGATGAACAGCCCGTTCTCCACCACGCCGGGGATCTGGTTGAGCACGAAGCTCAGCTGGCGCACGTTGCCGATGCGGGCAAGGTGCAGGTCGATGATATGGTTTCCTTCGTCCGTCACATAGGGCACATCTCCGTTCATGCGAAGCGTCGCATCGCGGCCCAGCACATCCATGCTCACCAGCATCTCCTCGATCAGCGCCTTGGTGGTCTGCCAGCCGAAGGGGATGACCTCGACCGGCAGGGGAAAGGCGCCCAGGCGCTCCACTTCCTTGCCGATATCAGCGATCACGATCATCTGATCGGAGGCTGTCGCCACGATCTTCTCTTGCAAGAGCGCGCCCCCGCCACCCTTGATAAGATTGAGATCGCCGTCGAATTCGTCAGCCCCGTCGATCGTCAGGTCGAGCCATTTCGCCTCATCCAGCGAGATCACCTCGATGCCCACATCGCGCGCCAGTTCGGCGGTGCGCGTGGAAGTCGGCACCCCCTTGATCTTGAGCCCGTCATCTCGCACCGCCTCGCCAAGGCACCGCACCAGCCAGGCGGCGGTGCTGCCCGTGCCGAGCCCGACGCGCATACCGTCCTCGACGAATTCGGCCGCGCGCTTGGCGGCGACGAACTTGGCCTTGTCGATGGGTGATAATTCTCCGCTCATGGCAGCGCCCTCTTCTTGTCCCCTGCCGCCTTATAGGAAACTGACGCTGGAGGTGCGACCGTTTTCTTCGAGGAAAACGGAGCGGAATTCTCGAAAATCCATCCGCCACGCCGGCCGAGGTCGCTTTGCACCTCGCGACCTCTCCGCCTCTGCCTTGACGCGGCCAATACCCGTTCGCTTGCAAGATGCACCCGGTAAACGCGTTTCGCGTCACCCGCCTTGCGCTTGAGGAGCCGGTCGCCAAGGAGCCCGACCGGTTCAACAGGGCGACCCTTGCGTGCTGGCACTCCATGTCGCCGGGCTCTTGCGCTGGTTGCAACTTTGCCCCATGTCATGTGAACGCGGGTACGCCACAGCCCAAACGCCGCATTTGCGCGCGCTTGCGTCTCAAATCGAATGCCACGCCGCCACGCGGCGCGCTAGCAAGACGGCAGGGCTCCGCCCCGGCCCGCTCACAGCGCGCAAACACCCAAACCGCCCGAAGGATCGGCCACCTGAATGTTTCTCTCCGTTTTCGACATGTTCAAGATCGGCGTCGGGCCCTCCTCGTCGCATACGATGGGTCCGATGGTCGCCGCCGCGCGCTTCCTCGACCTCATGCGCGCGTCCCCATTCGAGTTTCACGGGCTGAGGGGCTCGCTCCACGGCTCACTGGCCTTCACGGGCGTCGGCCACGCGACCGACCGCGCGACCATTCTCGGCCTTGCGGGGTTCGTGCCCGAGACCTACGACCATGAAAAAGCCGAGGAGACGCTCGCCGCCATCCGCGACAGTGGCACGATCAGGCCGCCCCACCTGCCCGAACTGCAGTTCTACCCAAAAGACGACCTTGTCTTCGATTTCGGCCCGCCGCTCACGGGCCATGCCAACGGCATGATCCTCATGGCCACCGACGCGCAGGGCGACGTGACGCTGCAAGAAACATACTATTCCATCGGCGGCGGCTTCGTGCTGACAGAGTCAGAACTCGCCCAGGGCAAGGCGACGGACGACGACGGCCCGCCGATCCCCTACCCATTCAAATCCGCCGCGGAAATGCTGGAGATGTCCAGGACCTCCGGCAAGACCATCGCCCAGATGAAAACCGAGAACGAGATCGCCCGTGGTGGCCCTGAAAACCTGCGTGCCGGCACCGCGCGAATCTGGCAGGTGATGAATGACTGCATCAACCGCGGCCTCACAACGGAAGGTGAGCTGCCCGGCGGGCTGATGGTCAAACGCCGCGCCAAGGGCATCTACGACGCGCTCCAGGCCGAGCGTGGCATGAACATCAACGCGCCTCACACGATCAACGACTGGATGAGCACCTACGCCATGGCAGTCAACGAGGAGAACGCGGCAGGCGGGCAGGTTGTCACGGCGCCGACGAATGGCGCAGCAGGCGTTCTGCCAGCGACGATACGCTACTGGCTCGATCATGTGCCGGGCGCATCGGAGAGCAGAATAGAAGATTTCCTGCTGACGGCTGCCGCCATCGGCGGGTTGGTGAAGTTCAACGCTTCGATCTCGGGCGCCGAGGCCGGTTGCCAGGCGGAAGTCGGCAGCGCGGCGGCAATGTCTGCCGCAGGCCTTTGCGCCGTGATGGGCGGCACGCCCGAACAAGTTGAAAACGCCGCCGAGATCGCGCTCGAACATCACCTCGGGATGACCTGCGATCCTGTAAAAGGTCTGGTGCAAGTCCCCTGCATAGAACGCAACGGGCTGGGCGCGATCAAGGCGGTCTCAGCCGCGTCTCTCGCTCTCAGGGGCGACGGGACACATCTTGTCCCTCTCGATGCCTGCATCGAGACCATGCGCCAGACAGGCGCCGACATGAGCGAGAAATATAAAGAGACATCGCTGGGCGGTCTCGCCGTGAATATTCCCAACTGCTGATTTGCTCATGGGCGGCTCTCCCGGGGCATGTCTTCTTTTCGGATCTGCCGGACCTGCTCACATTTGCCGGCATTCTGCGCCTCGTCGCCTTGGGTCTCGGCGACGTCGGTATGACCGGGTCCGCGCCACTCAACTTTAGGTTGCCTTGCGCAGTTTTCGCACCTAACCTGAGCGTCATGTCACCGGATCGTCCCCTCTTGGGCATCGCCCTCATGCTTTGTTTCTGCGTCATTGCTCCGTTGGGCGACGCAGTCGCAAAGCTCATCGGGGAATCCGTTGCGCTCGGTCCGGTCCTGTTCATGCGCTTCGCCATTCAGCTTCTCCTGCTCTCACCGTTCATCTTCATGGCCGTTCGGCCCCCTCACCTGTCGCGGCGGGTCGGTTGGGCGTGCCTGATCCGCACGATTCTGCACATCGCGGCCATCGGACTCATGTTTACCGCCCTGCGCTACATGCCACTGGCCGATGCCATCGCAATCGTCTTCGTCCTGCCCTTCATCAATCTCGTCCTGGGCTGGCTCTGGCTTGGCGAAACGGTTGGCATGCGCCGCATCCTCGCCTGCACGGTCGGTTTCGCGGGGACGGTTCTGGTCATTCAGCCCAGCTTCGCCGCGCTCGGGCCTGTCGCGCTGCTTCCGCTCGGCGCTGCACTGGCCTTCTCGCTCTTCATGCTCATCACCCGTCAGATCTCAGCCACGATAGATCCGATCGGCCTGCAGTATGTCTCGGGCCTGATGGCAACTGCGCTGCTTTTGCCAGCGCTGATGCTGGGCCCGGCCCTCGCGCTGCCCGAGCTGACATGGGTGCCCCTTTCATCACGGGAATGGCTCCTCGTGCTCTCGCTCGGCGTGCTTGGCACGCTCGGCCATCTCGCCATGACATGGTCGCTGCGACATGCGCCTTCCTCCACTGTCGCACCCATGCAATATATCGAGATCCCCGTCGCCGCCGTCATCGGTCTGCTGATCTTCTCCGAATGGCCGAACGGCATGGCCAGCCTCGGAATCTGCCTGAGCATGGCCGCGGGACTCTACGTCATCATCTACGAGGAATTCAGCCGGCGGCGACTGAATGCGCTTCAGGCCACCCAGGAGCCTCTCGAAGAGCCGCGCACAACGCCTCAAGAGCCGCAACCGGCACAATAATCAGCAATCTGGGCACCTCAGTTTCCAACCGAACAGGGCCAGTTACCTCATTGGAGGTTCCGATCTTCTCGCCCGGCGCGAAGCGCACGGCGTCCACATCCCAGCGCAAGCCGCGTGAGCGCGCGCGCATCCGCGCCAGCGGAAAAAGCGAGAACCGGCTGCCGCGCGGCAAATCGATCTCCATGCGCGGCGGCGCGAGGCAGATCGCATCATCCGGACCGATCAGGATGGTCCGCCGATGCGCGAAGCGCGCGAGCCCGTGATAGGCCGCCAGTTCATGGTCCGCCCTGCCGCCGATAAAGCCTGCGCCGAGCACCAGCGGCGCCTTGATTCGCGCCAGGCATTTCTCGAAATCCGTGCTGTCCTGCTCGATGACCCTGGTGATACGGGCCTCGCCCAATGTCTCGAGCGTCCCCGCCGACACGGAGTCCAGATCACCTATCACCTGCTCGGGAACAATCCCGGCCGCGAGCAGCCAGTCGGCCCCGCTATCGGCCGCCACAACGCGCCCGGTCAAGGCTGCGGCCCGCTCAAGCGCCGAGTCACGGTGCTTGCCACCGCCAACCAGCAAGACTGGTTCCGTTTCGCAAACAATAGGGGATTTCATCGTAATTTACGCCTTATTCAGGAAAACAGCCACATTCTTGACATGAAATGATACGTTTTAAACCGAAGATTCGGTCACGTTTCGACGCTCTGGACCTTCATTAACTATCGCAACAAAGAATTCTGTGGCGAGCATTAACATGGTTAATACGAACAAAATCCTGACGGTCTCCTATGGCACCTTTTCCTGTACGCTGGAAGGGTTCGACGACTCATTCGGGACAATGAAAGCCATTGCCGAGTACTTCCGCGATCTGGCCGCTGATGATCGTTATTTCGGCGCGGAACCGCCATCGCCCGACGCCGAGATGCTCGCCCGGATCGCGGAACGCGAAATCGCCCGCCGCGTCGAGGCGCATCGTGAAGACAATACCTTCGT
>JAWLEL010000196.1:0-5399 GCA_041686165.1 Lentibacter sp. | reverse complement strand
CGAGGTGTCCCTGCTGGGCGCGGCCGTGAACGAAGGCACGACCGACCCGCGCGAGATCGTCGCGCTGGGGCAGAACGAATATCTCAACCTTCTGGAAGCACTCTACGCGAAAGGCTATTACAGCGCCGTCATTTCGGTTCGCCTCGATGGCCGGGAAGCGGCGCGGATTCCTGTCGGGGCCGAGGCGTCGGAGATGGGCGCTGCGAGCGTCACGGTGCAGACCGGGCCGCGCTTCGTCTTCGGCCGGGCCACGATCGCGCCGCTGCGCGAGGCGGCCGCCGTGCCCGAGGCGTTCAGGGCCGGCGAGCCCGCGCTTGCGAGCGTGGTAAGGGACACGGCGAATACCGTTGTGCGCGACTGGAAAGAGGCGGGCTATGCGAAAGCGGACATCTCGCGCCAGGAGATCGTCGCGCGGCACTCCGAGGCGCGGCTTGATGCCGATATCGAGGTTGATCCCGGCCCCCGGCTGCGCTTCGGCGCGGCTTCTGTCGGCGGGGAGAGCCGCGTGAGACCAGCGCGCATCCGCAAGATCGCCGGGCTGCCGGAAGGGGAGGTCTTCAGCCCCGCAGAGGTGGCGCGGGCCGAGCGGCGGCTGCGGCGCACGGGCACGTTTCGTTCCGCTGTCCTGGAGGAGGCCGAGCGGCCGAACGCGGACGGCACGCTCGATTTCAACATCGCCGTGACCGACCGCAAGCCCCGCCGCATCAGCTTCGGGGCGGAGCTGTCCAACCGCGACGGGATCACCCTCTCGGGTTTCTGGCTCCATCGGAACATTCTCGGCGGCGCGGAAACGTTGCGTGTCGATGGGGAAATCGCCCAGATCGGGACGGACGGCGACGACATGGATTTCCGCTTCTCGACCCGCTTCGAGAAGCCTGCGGCCTTCGGGCCGGATACGCTCGCCTTTGCGCAGGTCGAGCTCTCCTATGAAGATGAGCCGAGCTACCTTGAAAAGCGCGCCCGCCTGTCGGCCGGGCTCACCCATGAGTTCAGCCCGGAGCTGAAGGGTGGGCTTGGCCTTGCGCTTGCCTATTCGCGGGTCGAAGACGCGGGCGGCGAGGATGAGTTCCTGCTTCTGTCAATGCCGATGACATTGACTTGGGACAGGCGCGAGAACAGGATCGACCCGAAGGATGGCAGCTATCTCGAACTTGGTGCCGAACCCTTCTACGAGACACGGAACAGCCAGTTCGGTGCACAATTGACGATGGATGCGCGTGGCTACAGGCGCGTCGGGCGCAGCATCCTCGCCGCGCGTCTCCAGCTGGGCACGCTTGTCGGCCCCGAGGCGGCAGAGATCCCGCCCGACTACCTCTTCTTCTCCGGGGGAAGCGGGACCGTCAGGGGGCAGCCCTACAAAGCGCTCGGCGTGGACGACGGCGGGGTCACGCGCGGGGGCCGCAGCTTTGCGGCGCTCTCGGCCGAGTTGCGCGTGCCCGTCACCGACAGGATCGGCGTCGTCGGTTTCGCCGATACGGGCTATGTCTCGCCCGAGAGCGATTTCGGAGGCGATGGCGCATGGCATTCCGGCGCGGGGCTCGGCCTGCGCTATGCGACACCGATCGGCCCCATCCGGCTTGACGTGGCTGCGCCCCTGTCGGGCGATACCGGTGACGGGGTGCAGGTCTATGTCGGCATCGGGCAGTCCTTCTGATGCGCTGGTTGGTTCTCATCCTGGCCATGCTCTGGCCCTTCAGCCTTGCGGCGCAAGACACAGAGAGCGACCGCGGCTATATTCAGGGGCTGCTGGAAGATGCGCTCTCGGGGCCGGGGCGGTCCGTCCGCATGGAAGGCTTCGAAGGTGCCTTGAGTTCCCGCGCGACGATTGACGCGATAACCGTTTCCGATCCGGAGGGGGTCTGGCTGACGATGCGTGGCGTTGCGCTTGAATGGAACCGATCCGCGCTCCTTGGGGGCCGGATCGATATTTCCGAAATTTCCGTCAAGCGCATAGACCTGCCGCGCGCGCCTGTGCCCATGGAGGCGACGCCGTCGCCGGAAGCGAGCGCGGGGTTCTCGCTGCCTGATCTGCCTGTCTCGGTGAAGCTGGAGACGCTCGAGATCGGCCGGGTGAACCTGGGCGAGCCGCTCTTCGGGGAGGCGGCGGTGGTCTCCGTGACAGGCAGTGCCGCACTTGCGGGTGGGGCCGGTCAGGCGGACCTGTCTATAGAGCGGCAGGACGCGGGAGGCGCGCTCGTGATGCAGGGAGGCTTTGACAACACGACACGACAGCTTCAGCTCTCGCTCGACCTGACGGAGCCGGAGGGGGGCATCGCCGTCGAGCTTCTGGATATTCCCGCCCGCCCCTCGCTTCGGCTAGAGGTCCGGGGGGATGATCCGATAGACAACTTCAATGCGCGGCTGAGGATGTTCACCGAAGGGCAGGAGCGGCTGGCCGGGCGCGTGCAGTTCGACCAGCGGGAGACCGAGCGTTTCGGAGTGAACCTGCAAGGCGATTTGGCGCCTGTTCTGGCACCGGCTTACCGCGAGTTCCTGGGGGACGACCTGAGCCTTGAGGCCGAGGCGCGGCGCGAGGAAGGCGGAGAGCTGGTCCTTGAGGATATGACGCTGCGCGCGGCAGCGCTGGTCCTGTCCGGATCGGGGCGGCTTGAGGCGGGCGGCTGGCCCGAGCGCTTTGACCTTGCGGCGCGGATCACCGCTCCGGAGGGCGAGGATGTCATCCTGCCGCTGCCCGGCGAGCGGGTGAGCCTGGGTGGGGCGGACCTGCGCGCGCGCTTCGATGCCGCCGAAAGCGCGGAGTGGCGTCTGGAGGGAACCCTTCAGGACTTCGCCCGCGGGGGAAACGTGATCGGCGATGTCACGCTCGACGGGAAAGGCAGCCTCGCGCGGGATGCGCGGCGGGTCGCGGGCGATCTGACGCTGGTGGCGCGGGATCTGCAGCTGGCTGACGCGGCATTGCACGGGGCCGTGGGGCAGAGAGTGCAGGGAAAGCTGAGCTTCGACTACGCAGCGGGCGGCAAGCTGGTGTTCAGCGATATCGAACTGGGCGGCGAGGACTACGCGCTGACGGGGAGCGTGTCGGTTGATGGAATCGCGGGGCAGGTGGAGGCCATCGTGACACCTGACCTGGTGTTGCGCGCCGATCGGCTGGCGCGGTTCGGACCGATGGCGGGGCTTGAGCTGAACGGTGGTGCGCGGCTTGCTATCAGCGGCGAGATGCAGCCCGTTTCGGGCAAGCTTGACCTTTCCTTCGCAGGCGAAACCCGTGATCTGGCGACGGGGATCGACCGGCTCGACCCGCTCCTGGCTGGCGAGGGGGAGATCAAGCTTGTGCTGAAGCGTGACGAGCGCGCGCTGGTGGCCGAGGGGCTCAGGATCGCCACGGACTACGCGAAGATCGAGGGCAGCGCGCGGCTGGCGACCGATGCCAGCAAGGCCGATCTGCGCCTGCAGGTGCCGCAGGTGGCGCGGGCGCTGCCTGAGGTCACAGGTGCGGCCGATCTGAGCGTGACGGCGCAGCAGGACGGGCGCGACTGGCATGTCGAGGCGAAAGGTGACGCGCCGGGGGGCTCGGAGCTGAACGTCGACGGGGTGCTGCGTGCGGCAGGTAGCGAAGCGGCGGTGGCCGAAGGGCAGCTGCGAGCAGAGATCGGTCAGCTCGACGCCTATGGCGCGCTCCTTGGAACGCCCATCTCGGGCGCGGCAGAGGTCTCGGGCGAGGGACGCCTTGAGCTGGCGACACGGCGTTTCGATATCGAGGCCAGTGGTGCCACGCGGGGACTGTCGCTGGAATCTCCCAGCCTTCAACCCCTCCTCGGCGGCACGCTGCGCTTCGATCTCGCGACGAACGGGGAGCCCGGGAGCATCCGTATCGAGACGCTCGAACTCAACGGCCCGGGGCTGACGGGAAACGTGAGCGGCGCGCTGGGCGACGCGGGCGAGACGCTGCGCTTCGATCTCACGGTGCCACAGCTCGAGCGCATGGTGTCGCAACTCCCCGGGCGCGCAAGTGTGACGGGCACGGCGCAGCGGGACGGCGCGCGCTACATTCTCGATGCGTCCGGGACAGGGCCGGGCGGTATCACGCTCGATCTGGGCGGGAATGTGGCGGCTGATGGCAGACGCGCAGAGCTTGGCCTTGATGGTGTCGCGCCGCTGGCGCTGGCCAATGCGCAGCTTGGCGAGGCGGTGCTGACGGGGCTTGCACGCTATGACCTGCAGCTCAGCGGACCGATTGCGCCGGGTTCGCTCAGCGGGCAGATCAACCTTTCGGAGGCAAGTGTCTTCCTGCCGGCTCGCGATGTCAGGGTCGAGCAGATCGGCGGCGCGGCCCGCTTGCAGGACGGGCGCGCACAGCTCTCGCTGGACGGTCGGTTCGAGACGGGCGGCACCGTCTCCCTGACCGGACCGATCACGCTGGGCGGGGGCTTTCCGGCGGAGCTGGCGGCCCGCTTCGAGCGGGCGGTGCTGCGCGACGGGAGGCTTTATGACATGCAGTTCGATGGTGCGGTGACGGTCAGCGGGCCGCTCACCGGAGGTGCGACGATCGCGGGGCGCGTCGACATCGACCAGCTGGAGCTGCGCTTGCCGCGGATCGGGCCCAGCTATTCCGCGTTGGGCGGGCTCCGGCACGTGAACCCCGGCGCGAACGTGCGGCGCACCCTGCGCTATTCGGGCCTGACCTCGCAGGGAGAGGCCCAAGGCGGCGGCATGCAGACCTCTTTCCCGCTCGATCTGACCATCGAGGCCCCGGCGCGCGTCTTCGTGCGCGGCCGGGGGCTGGACGCGGAGCTGGGCGGGCGTCTTCAGCTCAGGGGCACAACGAACGATGTGCGGCCCGTCGGACAGTTCAATCTCATTCGCGGACGGCTCGACCTGCTTGGCAGGCGGCTGGACCTGACCCGGGGCCGCGTGGCTCTACGCGGCGAGTTCGATCCGATCATCTCCTTCGCCGCGAACACGCGTGTCGAGGACGCCGAGGTGATCCTGCTGCTCGAAGGGGCGGCCTCTGCGCCCGAGTTGACGGTGACCTCCCAGCCCGAGCTGCCACAGGACGAGGCGCTTTCGCTTTTGCTGTTCGGGCGCAGCGCCGCGCAGCTCTCGCCGCTGCAGGCGGTCCGGCTGGCCGCGGCGGTTCGCACGCTTTCGGGGCGCGGCGGCCTGGGGCTGACCGAACAGGTCAGGCAAGGACTCAATGTCGACAATTTCGACCTGAACGTCGGCGAAGAGGGCCAGGCCGAGCTGAAAGTGGGCAAGTATATTACCGATGACGTCTACACGGATGTGACAGTCGGCAGTGACGGCGCGACGCAGATCGAGCTCAATTTCGATGTCAATGACAGCGTTAAGCTCAAGGGACGGGTCGGCTCCGAAGGGGAGACTGGCATCGGCGTGTTTTACGAAAAGGACTACTAGAGCGCCGCGAACTGCCCCTGTCA
>JAWLEL010000195.1:0-5405 GCA_041686165.1 Lentibacter sp. | reverse complement strand
GGCCTCGGGCGGCGCGTCCTTCCAGGCGCGCGCTTGCAGGCTGATCGCGCCGAGGCGTTCCTCGCGCGCGGCGATGACGCGGCGTTCGCGGCGGGACCAGTGGCAGCTGTCCTGCCATGTGATGTCGTCTTCGAAGATGTCTCGAAGTTCGGTCTCGGTGATCTCAATGGCCTGCCGGATTCGCGCCTCGCGAGGGTGTCCATCGGTATCAGTCACCACGAGCAGCCGGGCGGCGGCGAGCGAATCGGCCTCGGGCAGCACTGCGCCCTTGCCGCCGGAGAGCAGGTAGCGCGGATCATTGCCCTTGCGGCGCAGCGCGACGCGGTCGGGATAGGCCAGCGCGGCCATCTGGGCCGGGCTGTGCGCCCTGCCCGCCTCTGGCGCGCGGCCGGAGAGGCGCTTTGCTTCCTGCCGGACTTGCGCGAGCGCGGCGTGATTCACCTCGTGGGGCTGCGATTTCGGATCGTGCAGCGCCTTGAGGCGCAGCGAGAGATCGGCGGGTGCGCCGCGCAGGATATCACGCTCCGGCAGCAGCGCGGCCAGACGTGCGGCGGGTTTTCCGCAAGTGAGCAGCATATGCCCGATACGCGGATGAACAGGCAGGCCAGCCAACGCGCGGCCATGCGCAGTGATCCGGCGCTCTGCGTCCAGTGCGCCGAGGGAGGCCAGAAGCGCACGGGCTTCTTCGAGCGTGCCCTCGGGTGGCGGCGTGAGCAGGGGCAGATCCGCGCCCGCGCCCCAGAGGGCCAGTTCAAGTGCGAAGGGCGCGAGGTCGGCCACTTCGATCTCGGCAGGCGGGTAGGCCGGCAGCGCGCCCTCTTCCCCGCGCGTCCAGAGGCGATAGCATGCCCCAGGCGCGACGCGACCCGCCCGGCCCTGGCGCTGTGTCGCCTCGGCGCGGCTCACCTTCTCCGTCACCAGCCGCGAGAAGCCGGAGCCGGGATCGTAGCGGGCGCGGCGGGACAGGCCGGCGTCGATCACGACGCGAATATCCTCGATGGTGAGCGAGGTTTCCGCGATCGAGGTGGCCAGCACGATCTTGCGGCCAGACGCGGGGGGGCGGATCGCGGCTTGCTGCTCCTTGAAAGGGAGCGCGCCGAAGAGCATGTGCACATGGACGCCTTCGGGCAAGCTGCCTGAAAGCGCAGCGGCGCAGCGGCGGATCTCGCCTTCGCCGGGCAGGAAGACGAGAAGGCCGCCGTCCGTCTCGGGCAAGACTTCAAGCACCTGCGCTGCGGTGGCATCGGCGATACGGGTCCGTTTCGGGAGCGGATTTTCAAGCCAGTTGGTCTCGACGGGAAAGCTGCGTCCTTCTGAGCGGATCTGTGGAACATTGCCCATGAGTGCGGCCACCGGCCCGGCATCGAGCGTGGCGGACATGACCAGCAATTTCAGATCGCCACGCAGGGCCTCCGCGATTTCGAGGCAGAGGGCGAGGCCGAGATCGGCATTGAGCGAGCGTTCGTGAAACTCGTCGAAGATGACCATGCCGATGCCGGGCAGGTCCGGGTCGGACTGGATCATCCGCGTGAGGATCCCCTCGGTGACGACCTCAATGCGCGTGGCCTTGCCGGTCCGGCTTTCGCCGCGGATGCGGTAGCCGACGGTCTGGCCCACCTCCTCGCCAAGCGTTTCGGCCATGCGCGCGGCGGCGGCGCGGGCGGCAAGGCGGCGCGGCTCGAGCATGAGAATACGGCCCTCGACCAGCCCTGCTTCGAGCAGGGCCAGCGGCACGCGGGTTGTCTTGCCCGCGCCGGGGGGCGCTTCGAGCACCGCGCGGAAGCCTGTTTCGAAGGCCGAGAGCAGCGCGGGCAAGGCGGATGTGATGGGCAAGTCGGGCATTGACCTTATGGAGCATGGCCCGGTCTGGACAATCAAGCGGCAAAAGGGCCATATCGGCGGCATGGATATCGACGAGTTGAGCCAGAAGATCATTGCCGGGGACCGCCGCGCTCTCGCGCGGGCGATCACCCTCGTGGAGAGCGGGCGCGAAGACCACCGCGAGCAGGCACGCGCGCTGCTTGAAAGCTTGAAGGGCACGGGGCGGCAGGCGATGCGCGTCGGCCTTTCGGGCACGCCGGGCGTTGGCAAGTCGACCTTCATCGAGAGCTTCGGCCTGATGCTCGTGGAGCAGGGGCTCAGGGTGGCTGTTCTGGCCGTCGATCCCAGCTCGGCGCGTTCGGGCGGTTCGATCCTCGGGGACAAGACGCGCATGGAGCGGCTCAGTCGCGAAAAAGATGCCTTCATCCGGCCCTCGCCGAGCCAGTCACAGCTTGGCGGCGTGGCGCGGCGCACGCGAGAGGCGATCGCCCTCTGCGAGGCGGCGGGATTCGATATCGTGCTGATCGAGACGGTGGGTGTGGGCCAGTCCGAGACGATGGTCTCCGAGATGGCCGACCTCTTCGTGCTGTTGCTCGCCCCTGCGGGGGGCGACGAGCTTCAGGGCGTCAAGCGGGGCATCATGGAAATGGCCGATATCATCCTCGTCAACAAGGCCGATGGTGACCTGAAGGCCGCCGCAACGCGGACCTGCTCGGATTATTCCGGCGCTCTGAGGCTCTTGCGCAAACGGCCGCAGGATCCGGAAGGCTACCCCCGCGCGATGACTGTCTCGGCGCTGGAGAAAGACGGGCTGACAGGTGCCTGGGAGGCCATGCAGGAGCTTGTGAACTGGCGGCGCGAGAACGGGTTCTTCGACAAGACACGCGCCGCACAGGCGCGATTCTGGTTTGGCGAGGACGTCAAGCAAGGGCTTCTGACAAGCCTTGCGACGGGGCGCATGAGAGAGATCATGGACAGGTTGGCCGCCGAAGTGGAAGCGGGAGAGAAAACGCCTTCGGCTGCGGCCGCGCAAGCGCTGGGCGCGCTAAAGGGCTGACAGGTCTCTGTCAGGCGGCCAAAGTCGAGCCTGTCTGCGGAAAGCGCGAAACTCGATTTCAGGTGCCGTAAAAAAGCGCGCCTTGCAGGCGGCCAAGGGTTGATCAGGGTAGGCGCACCGCGTTTCCATCAGGCTCCACAGGAGCGAGCGATGACCATTCGATATCTCAAGCAGGCCAGGCCCGCAGAAAGCGAGGCTCAGGCGGACGTGACGGACACGGTGTCGGTCATGCTGGCGCGCATCCGCGCTGGTGGCGAGGTGGCGGCGCTGGAATACGCCCGGCGGCTTGACGGCTGGGAGGATGCCGTGAGCGTGAGCGAGACGACAATCGCTGCGGCCGTCCGGACCGTGCCCCAGGACCTCAAGGACGATATCGACTGGGCCCATGAGAACATCCGCCGTTTCGCCGAGGCGCAGCTCGCGACGGCGACGGACATGGAAGTCGAGCTGAGGCCGGGGCTCGTCGCGGGGCAGCGTCAGATCCCTGTGGAGGCGGCGGGGGCCTATGTGCCCGGCGGACGGTATGCCCATATCGCCAGCGCGCTGATGACGATCACCACGGCCAAGGTGGCGGGCGTGCGCCATATCACCGCCTGTTCGCCGCCCAAGCCCGGGCAGGGCATTCATCCGGCGATCCTCTACGCGATGCAGCTTGCAGGCGCCGACGTGATCCTTGCCATGGGCGGGGTGCAGGGCGTCGCCGCGATGTCCGAGGGGCTGTTCGGGGCCAAGCCTGCGGATATTCTCGTCGGGCCGGGCAACGCCTATGTTGCCGAGGCAAAGCGGCAGCTTTTCGGCCCGCGCGGGATCGACATGTTCGCCGGGCCCACGGACAGCATGGTGATCGCAGAGCGCGGCGCAGACGCGGAGCTTGTCGCCTGCGACCTGGTGAGCCAGGCCGAGCACGGGACGACATCGCCTGTCTGGCTCGTGACGAATGATGAAGTGCTGGCACGCTATGTCATGGCGCTGATCCCCGAGCAGGCCGAGGCTCTGCCCCAGGGCGCGCGAGATGCGGCCCTGGCAGCCTGGCGCGATCTGGGTGAGGTGATTCTCTGCGAGAGCCGCGAGGAGATGGCCGACGTGGCAAACCGCTATGGGCCGGAGCATCTGCATGTGCAGGCGGAGGAGCTGGACTGGTGGAAGGAGATGCTCACGTCCTATGGCTCCCTCTTCCTGGGGGCGCAGACGACGGTGAGCTTCGGCGACAAGGCCGCCGGGCCGAACCATACGCTGCCGACTTCCGGCGCGGCGCGCTATACGGGCGGGCTGAGCGTGCACAAGTTTCTCAAGACGGTGACGTGGCAGCGCGTGGAGGGTGAAGCCTTGCCCGAGCTGGCACGCATCACGGCCAATATCTCAAGGCACGAGGGCATGGAGGGCCATGCCCGTGCCGCAGAAATCAGGCTTGAAAAATTCCCGGCGTCGCTCAAGCTGGCGACAGGATAAGAACACAGAAGGAAACAGGATGAACCTTGCGAAATTCCCGCGCGTGCGGCTGGCGCACCTTGCGACACCGCTTGAGCCGATGCCGAGGCTTACGAAGCTCCTCGGGGGGCCGGAAATCTGGATCAAGCGCGATGATTGCACGGGGCTGAGCACTGGCGGCAACAAGACCCGCAAGCTCGAATACCTCATGGCCGAGGCACAGGTGCAAGGCGCGGAGATGGTCATGACGCAGGGCGCGACCCAGTCGAACCATGCACGCCAGACAGCCGCCGCGGCGGCAAAACTGGGGATGGCCTGTCATATCCTGTTGGAGGATCGCACGGGCTATAACCACGACAACTACAAGTACAACGGCAACGTCCTGCTTGACTACCTGCATGGCGCGACGATGGAACATCGCGGGCCGGATCTCGACATGAATGCCGAGATGGAGGCCGTGGCCGAGACGATGCGCGAGGAGGGTCGGTCAGTCTACACGATCCCCGGCGGCGGCTCGAACGCGACCGGAGCGCTGGGCTACGTGAACTGCGCCTTCGAGATGCTGCATCAATTCGTCGAGATGGGGCTCGATGTGGACCATATCGTCCACGCGACGGGCAGCGCCGGGACACAGGCGGGGCTGATCACGGGGCTCAAGGCGATGAATGCGGATATTCCGCTGCTTGGCATTGGCGTGCGTGCGCCGAAAGACAAGCAGGAGGCCAATGTCTTCGCTTTGGCGGAGAAGACCGCCGAGAAGCTGGGCTGCGCGGGCGTCGTGCAGCGCGGTGACGTGGTGGCGAACACCGATTATGTCGGTCCGGGCTACGGCATGCCTGCCGACGATACCCTAGAGGCGATCGAGATATTCGCACGCTCGGAGGCGATCCTGCTTGACCCTGTCTATTCGGCCAAGGGCGCGGCGGGGCTGATCGACCTCATCCGCAAGGGGCATTTCAAGAAAGGCGAGCGCGTTGTCTTCCTGCATACCGGCGGGGCGATCGGGCTGACGGGATACACGCATTGCTTCGACGTTCCCAAGTGAGGCCCGGATGAAAACGGTCGGCATTCTCGGCGGCATGGGGCCGGAAGCGACGGT
>JAWLEL010000194.1:0-5406 GCA_041686165.1 Lentibacter sp. | reverse complement strand
CGCTGCTCCTCCACGCGCCATTCGCCGCCCTGCCCATGCATCTCGTCGGCCCCGGCATAATAATCTTCGGAACGCTTGAAATAGGGCAGCACATCTTCCCAGCCCCAGCCCGTCAGCCCCATCTGCCGCCAGCCGTCATAGTCCGCCGCCTGCCCGCGCAGGTAGAGCATCCCGTTGATCGCGGAGCATCCGCCCAGCACCTTGCCTCGCGGATAGAGCAGCGAGCGCCCATTCAGCCCGGCCTCGGCCTCGGTGCGAAACATCCAGTCGGTGCGCGGGTTGCCGATGCAGTAGAGATATCCCATCGGAATATGAACCCAGTGATACCTGTCGCTGCCGCCCGCTTCGAGCAACAGCACCCTGCGGCCCGCATCCGCCAGCCGCCGCGCCATGACACAGCCCGCGCTGCCAGCCCCTATGACGATATGATCCCAAGCCACCTTGCTGCCTCCCTGCACATCCGCTCCGAAGCTACCGGCAAACCCGGCGCGCCGAAAGCCCCGCAACGCGGCAGGGGCTCACACGGGCAGTGCCGTGGTCTTGAAGACGGTGCGCAGCGCGAAGCTCGACTGCATCTGCGTCACGCCCGGCAGGCGGGCGAGATGCTGCCGGTGAATCCGCGCGAAATCCTCGGTGTTCTCGGCGACGACCTTGAGAATGTAATCGGCCGTGCCCGCCATCAGGTGACATTCGAGAACATCCGGAATACGCGAAACGGCCTTCTCGAAGGCATCGAGCACCTCGTCGGCCTGCGCCTGAAGCGTGATCTCCACGAAGACGGTCGTCGGCATGCCCATTTTCCGCGCGTCAAGAAGCGTCACGTGCTGGCGGATGAAGCCTTCCTTTTCCAACCTCTGCACGCGACGGTGACAGGCGCTCGCGCTCAGCGCGATGGCCTCGCTCAACTCCGCGTTGGAAATACGCCCTTGATTCTGCATGATCCTCAGAATCCGCCGATCTGTTTCATCGAGTGGCATTCTCGCAAGTTCCTTTCACTTATTACCGCAATATTCGTTGATTCTTCGCTAAAGTCTACCATTTACGCCTGATATGCGGATCGCTTTGCTCACGATCTGCGGCACGCTCGGCCAAACCGCGTTCAAGGAAAAGGAGACACGCCATGAAGATCGGATGCCCGACAGAGATCAAGCCACAAGAGTTCCGCGTCGGGGTCACGCCCAACGCCGCCGAGGAAGCCGTTCTGCGCGGCCACGAGGTCCTGATCCAGAAGGGCGCAGGGATCGGCGCTGGCTTCCTTGACGAGGATTACACCGCCGCAGGCGCGAAGATCATCGACACTGCCGAAGAGGTCTTCGCCAGCGCCGAGATGATCGTGAAGGTCAAGGAACCGCAGGCCGGTGAACGCAAGATGCTCCGCGAAGGCCAGCTCCTCTTCACCTATCTTCACCTCGCTCCCGACCCCGACCAGACCCACGATCTCCTGGAGAGCGGCTGCACCGCCATCGCCTACGAGACGGTCACGGACCGCGCGGGCGGCCTGCCGCTGCTCGCGCCGATGTCCGAAGTCGCCGGGCGTCTCGCGCCGCAGATGGGCGCCTGGACGCTCCAGAAGGCCAATGGCGGCCGCGGCGTGCTCATGGGCGGTGTCCCCGGCGTCGGCCCGGCGCGCGTCGTCGTGATCGGCGGCGGCGTCGTCGGCACCCATGCCGCCAAGATCGCCGCCGGGATGGGCGCGGATGTCACCGTGCTCGACCGCTCCCTGCCCCGGCTGCGCTATCTCGATGACGTCTACGGCGGCACCTTCAAGAACCAGTATTCCACGGCAGGCGCGACCGCCGGGCTGGTCCGCGAGGCCGATATGGTCATCGGCGCCGTGCTGATCCCCGGCGCCGCAGCGCCCAAGCTGATCAGCCGCGCCGACCTGAGCGAGATGAAGCCCGGTGCCGCGCTCGTCGACGTCGCGATCGACCAGGGCGGCTGCTTCGAGACATCGAAGGCCACGACCCATGCCGACCCGATCTACGAAGTCGACGGGATCATGCATTACTGCGTCGCCAACATGCCCGGCGCCGTCGCGCGCACCTCGACCATCGCGCTCGGCAATGCCACGATGCCCTTCATGCTGGCGCTCGCCTCCAAGGGCTGGAAACAGGCCTGCGCGGATGATCCTCATCTCAAGGCCGGCCTCAACGTCCACGCCGGCAAGCTCACCTACGCCGCCGTTGGCGAAGCTCTCGGAATTGACTGGGTCACAGCCGACCAGGCCATCGCAAGCTGATTTCCCTCCATCCGAACAGATCAAACGGCGCCTCGCATACCGGGGCGCCGTTTTTCATTCAAAGCGTTTCACGGAACAGCAGACGCGCCCAGTCCCCCGAAGCGCAGCGCCAGATGCAATCACGGCACGCGCTCGCGGCAAAGGGTCACCTTGCCGCACAAAGCCCGTAGCTCCGCTTTCATACCCAGCAATTCATACCGGCAAAAATCTGAAGAATACGAACCCGTGGTAGCGTGAGGCGGACTTGAACCGCCGACCCCAGCATTATGAGTGCTGTGCTCTAACCAGCTGAGCTATCACGCCCCACCACGGGTTGGTGTGAGGCGAATTAGCGGGGCCGCCTCACGGAGTCAAACACAAAACGCCCCCGCGCTCACGCCTCCTTGCGGATTTCCACCTGATGGGGATAGGGGATCGAAACGCCGCCCTTGTCGAAGGCTTCCTTGACCGCCTTCGTCATCTCGAACTTGATGTCCCAGTAATCCGCCGCGTCACACC
This sequence comes from Lentibacter sp., assembly GCA_041686165.1. Lineage (GTDB taxonomy): Bacteria > Pseudomonadota > Alphaproteobacteria > Rhodobacterales > Rhodobacteraceae > Lentibacter. The sequence goes on along the minus strand of JAWLEL010000194.1, from coordinate 2,669 downwards.
ACAGACGGGCTGTCAGATCGACACTGCTGTCACCAAGGTTGGTGACGCGCACCCATGGCGCAGGGTCGTCATGCACACGACCGTCCGCCTTGGCGAGGTCCGTGATGATCTTCATGGCCTTGTCCGCGTCATCGCCATAATCGATCCCGAAAGTCAGGTCCACGCGGCGCGTGTCGTGATGCGAGAAATTGGTGATGATCGCGCCCCAGGCCTGCCCGTTCGGCACGATAATCTGCACGTTATCGGGCGTCACCAGCTCGGTGATGAAGAGGTTGACGTCCTTGACCGTCCCCGACGTGCCGCCGATATCGACATATTGGCCCAGCTTGTAAGGCCGGAAAACGATCAGCATGACGCCCGCGGCCAGATCGCTCAAGGTGCCTTGCAGCGCCAGACCTATGGCCAGTGTCGCCGCACCCAGAACCGCGACAAGCGACGTCGCCTCGATGCCGAAGATGCCCAGCACCGCGATGAGCACCATCAACAGGATCACCCATTTGACGAGCGAGGCCATGAAATTTCCCAGCGTCTTGTCGAGTCTCATGCTGGAATTGACCTTGCGCCGGACAAGCCCGCTGACCAGCCCTGCAACAATCCAGCCGATGATCAGGACGACAAGCGCCTTGACCGCGTTCATTACAACAGGCGCATAAGCGCCCAGCGAGTCCATAAATGCTTCCATGAAAGCCCCCGAAACCTACACCGGGGCAGCCCGATGCCGCCCCTTTCATGATGAACTTCTACACCGCGCAAAGCCTGCCCGACATGGGTATTTTGTCAAGTTTTTCCCATGTATTTCCGCTCGGATCCGCCGCCCCGGAGCTTTATCCCGGCAGCTCGCCGGTCAGCACATAGCGCAGGATATCCGCCACTTGCTCCGGCTCCCGCGCCACGGCCAGCGCCGCCGCATTCACTTCCTTCAAGGCGTGATCATGCTCGGGCGATTGCACGATGATGAGGCTCTTGCCCAGCGCGCTGGCAACACCCGCGTCGAAGGCCGCGTTCCATTGCTTGTACTTGTCTCCGAAGCGCACGACGACGACATCTGCATCCGCGATGCCCTTGCGCGTCCGGATCGCGTTGACCATGGCGCCCTTGTGGTCATGCCAATACTTGTTGTCCTCACGCCCGAGGATCGCCACGCCGCAATCGTCCGAGGCCGCGTGGTCCGTGACCGGCGCGGAAAACGCGACGTCCAGCCCCTTGCAGGCTGCTTCGATATCCGCGCGCCAGTCGGTGTGAATCTCTCCGCTCAAATAGACGTTCAGCATGTCTCGCTCCCTTTCTTCGAAGCCGAGACCATATCAGCCTGGCGCTTGTGCGCAATGATGTCACGCGAGATCGACGGCGCGCTCAGTGCCTCGGTGAACTCGAATCCCGTGCTCATGTCTATGCCTGCCCCGCGCCCCTTGCTGGTGCCTCAGGGTAAAGGCAAACCGCTACAGCCCCAAGACCAGGTTGGCCTTTGATCTCGCTCGACAAGCTGATCCATTCTTCTTCCTGGTCCAGATACCGCAAACACCGCCTCTCCTCGCGCGCCACCAGCGAAGTGGCGCGGCGGTGGCGGCGCGGGGTGGGCGGGCGGGCGCGACGCCACCGCCGCGCCGCGATCAGCCCCGCAGAACGCCGCCCGTGGCCTTGCTGACCTTCTCGACGATCTTGGCCGAGACCGCTTCGATGTCCTCGTCCTTCAAGGTCGCAACCGCGGGCTGCATACGCACGGTCACGGCAAGGCTCTTCTTGCCCTCGCCGAGGCTGCCGCCGATGAACTCGTCGAAAACGCGCACATCCTCGATCAGCGCCTTGTCGGCTCCCGCAGCGGCATTCGCCAGCGAAAGCGCCTCCACATCCGCGTCCACGACAAAGGCGAAGTCCCGTTCCACCGCCTGCAAATCGCTCGCCTTGAGCGCCGCGCGCGTGGCGTTCTTCTTGCGCGCCGCAGGGACCTCGGCAGGCCAGATCGTGAAGGCCACCGCCGGCCCCTTCACGTCCAGCGCCTTCAAGACCTTCGGATGCAGCTCGCCGAAGACGCCGAGCGTCTTCTTCGGCCCGAGGCAGATCCGGCCATGGCGCCCGGGATGCCACCAGGCCTCGCCGCCGCGCAGGATCTGGACCTTGGCCGGCGCGCCGATGGCGCCCAGCACGGCCTCCGCATCGGCCTTGGCGTCGTAGAGATCGACAGCCCGGCTCTCGCCGTGCACATCCTTCGGCCCCGTGCGTCCCACGAGCAGGCCTGAGACCTGCAAGCGCTGCTCCTCCGGCTCGCCACCATGAAAGACGGGGCCGACCTCGAAGAGCGCCAGATCGGCAAAACCGCGCGCCTGGTTGCGCGCCGCGGCCTGCAAGAGGCCCACGAGCAAGTCGGGCCGCATGTGGCTCATTTCCGAGGAGATCGGGTTCTCCAGCATCGTCGCGTCCCCGCCGCCGCCGAAGAGCGCCGCGCTGGCCTGGTCGACGAAGGAATATGTCACGCATTCGTTGTAGCCCAGTGCCGCTGCCGTGCGCCTTGCCGCCTGCTCACGCTTCTGGAGCGGCAGCAGGATCGGCTCCGCCACGCCCGCACCGCGCGGCAGGGGCTTGCCTTCGAGCTTCGTCAGCGAGGCCACCCGCGCCACCTCCTCGACGAGATCCGCCTCGCCCATCACGTCAGGCCGCCAGCTCGGCACATG